>CAYYLA010000037.1:11399-14812 GCA_964441785.1 uncultured Candidatus Cloacimonadota bacterium
TGAAAATCTCCAGGACAATATCAATACAATCCGTGAGACCAGGGATTATCTATTAGAGCAAATCGAAACAAAGATTCCTTCCACACTGTTAAATGGTCCCAGAGGAGACAAACGAGTTTCCCACAATCTCAACATATCCTTTGATTATATCGAAGGTGAAGCAATCATGATGATGTTAGATCTCAGCGGCATTCTTGTAGCAACCGGAAGTGCCTGTGCATCCCAGGGATTAAAGCCCAACTATGTTCTCATGGCTATGGGAAGAGACCATGTTCAATCTCATGGTTCTATCAAATTTACTTTGAGTAGATATAACACCAGGGAAGAGGTTGACACAACTGTAGAAAAACTGGCCGAGATGGTAAAAGCACTAAGATCAAGAAGTCCATTATATAATGAGGAGAAATCAAATGCAATATTCACAAAAAGTGTTAGATCATTTCATGAAACCCCACAATGTAGGGAAAATGGAAGAACCGGATGCTCTTGCTACCGAAGGAAGCCCAGCTTGTGGTGATCAGGTATCGATCTACCTCCGGGTTAATGAAGAAACACATATCATTGATGATATCAAATTCCAATCCTATGGATGTGCATCAAATATAGCTACAGCATCAATTATTACCGATTTGGCAAAAGGTAAAACAATAGAAGAAGCCAAAGATATTTCCTGGAAAGAAGCTGCCGAAGCATTGGATGGTCTTCCTCCGGTGAAGATGCATTGTTCTGTTCTCGCTGTAGATACATTGCGCAAAGCTATCAAAGATTACGAGGTTAAACATGATCTTGCTAAGGAAGATGTTTTCAGCAAAGACACAATACTGGAAGAGCTCAAAAAGGTTATCTATCCAAAGGTTGGAGAAGATATCGTTACGCTGAAGATGGTTAAATATGCCGGATTCGAAGATGGTGTAGCAATCGTTGATATTGATATCCCAAAATTTGATAAATATCGTGACAATGTAGCTGAAGAAATTCACGAACATCTCGAACGATATCCCGAAATTAAAGAGATCAAAGTTACACTTTAATCAGATTATTATCTCGATATGTATCAGATATTATAATTATCCTCCGGGCATAAAACCCGGGGGATTTTTTTACTTAGATGCTACCATTTTACCGAAAGTTGATATCACTTTCGACTTTATGTCAGCATCTGATCATCCCGTCTATACAAATATAAAGATCAATATCTATTTGGCTTTCGCCATTAAATAAACAAAAAAGGGACAGCCAATGAAGGCTGTTACTATACCTACAGGTATCTCGACAACTGCAACGTGAGCTGCTATAAAATCACATATCAAAAGAAAAATTCCCCCCGCCAATACCGTCATTATATAACTGAACCGGGAATTTTCTTTTAGAATCATTCTGACAATGTGAGGAACAATCAATCCAACAAAGCCAATTACACCGGCATAGGACACAGTAATCCCAGTGAGTAGGGAACAGATTACAAAGAGTCTGAAACGAAGTTTTTTAGTTTCAATCCCCATACTTCCAGCAAGAAGATCACCGGTTGTAAGTATCTGCAGCTGAGTAATCAAAGAGAAAAGATAAACCATCAATAATACTGAAACGATGCATAATCCAATAAAAATACTCCACTCTTGTTGGCTGAAGATATGCCCCAGATTACCCATCAAAACATTGATGATATTTCCGATATCCTGCTGATTAAAATACATCAACAGTGATATCAAAGCAGAGAAAAACATTCCGATAATGATTCCGGCAAGTAGCAATCGTGTTTTGTTAAAAAATCCGCCCATATGCGAGAGTGTCCAAACAAGAATCATGGTAATAACAGCTCCTGCAAAGCCAAAAAGTGGCATCATCAAATAGAGACTCAACACACCTGCAAGGATACTACCAAAAGCAGCTCCGGAAGATATCCCCAGGATATAGGGTTCTGCCAGAGGATTGTTTAACATCAACTGGAAACAATAGCCAACGCCACTGAGAACAAATCCGGTTAGAAGAATCAACATCAATCGTGGCACTCGTATCTGCTGCAGGATATAATCAGATTCAATATCAAAATTCAGATACACAATTATCATCACAACTAATAAAATGATCAAAGCGAAAACAACGGTAATTCGTCTATTCATTAATAATCCTTTTCAACTGATCCAGCCCATCCAATATACGTGGAGAAGCTCTCAATATCAGATCTGGGTTAATCTCACTAATTGTGTAAATCCTGCCGTTTTTCACTGCTGATAATTTATCCCAGCCTTTTCTACTTTGCACATCTTTTGCTGTTATTCCGGGGTATGTTATTATTATTATCTCTGGATTTTTCTGAATCAGCTCTTCCGGATTTATCCTGCTGTAAGCACGTGGTAATTGTTCAAAAATATTATCACCACCAGCTATCTCGACCAATTCGCCCACCAACGATGAATCAGCAACACTCATCAGTGGATTGCCATATATCTCAACATAAACCCGGGGTTTTTCAGAATTCTGGTTTGAAGATACAGCCATCCCTTCCATTAATTTTCTGGTCAAATCTGCTGCTTTCTCTTCACAACCCAACCTGACGCCCAACAACACAACCGTATCAATAAATTGTTGTAGGGAATTGATATAAAACGTTTCTGTTTTGATACCTAACTTGCCCAACTGATGTTTGAAGTTATCCTGCTCCAAACCCGTAATATAAACCGCTTCAGGATTCAAGGCAATAATCTTCTCAATATCAATTTTACCAAAGGATCCAACCTTGGGAATATGATCAAAATCCTGAGGATAATTGCATTCAATTGTAACACCTTTTATTTGATCCGGTCCGGCAAGATAGAGAATTGTCTCAGCCAATTCAGGTGAAGTTATAACAAGTCCAGATCTATCTGAAGAAGTCTTTTTTACTCCACATCCTACCAGAAATACCAGAACAGCAAGACTAATCAGCAACAATAGCCTGGTTCCATAAAAAAAAATATTCATATCTCCTCTTCTGTGAAGCATTTAATGCCAAAAGAGACGACATGAATTCCTGCATTACTCATACTCCGGAGCGTTGCAACAACTCAATGGCAGGTTTCCTGGCTCGCAGCGGGATTTTTCTCTAGCCTTCCCATCTTCCGACAGTGACTAAAGACCCAATTTGCTGCTTACAGTGGCGGAGACCGCACCCGAATTAAACGGGTTTCCCTTTTACTCTAGCACCATTAAGCTTCACGTTTACAAATCAATTTCTGCTGTTGTTTTTTGTCAAGAAGAGTGATGAGTGAAGAAAAATGAAAAAAGAAAAAAAGCGCTGCCACGAAGACACCAGGCTCCGTAAGACTACGCCCCGGCAGGCGGTTGTCAGTTTACGGTTGATGGTTGACGGTTGACTCTGCTTCTCAAGGATTTTTGGTGGAAAGTTCATCCTTCGATACAATCCCAAGAAGCCG
>CAYYLA010000038.1:0-11830 GCA_964441785.1 uncultured Candidatus Cloacimonadota bacterium
ACCTGTGGTCCCAGGATATATTTGTGTGTATCCATTACATTGTGAATGGATTTCTTAATGTCGTCTAATATTGGAGCATATTGTGCTTCCAGATCAAGTAAAGGAACATTCATTCATCTATCTCCTATGATTCAAAATATGCGATAATTCTTTCAAGAATTCGCTCTAAATTTTTATGTGGTTTATAGTTAATTGCATTTTTAACTTTTTTTAAATCTGGTTTGCGGAAACGCATATCCTCAAAACCTTCTTCGTATGCATCTTCATATTTGATATATTCAATTTTGGATTTACTATTAGTCATTTTTTTGATTTTCTTGGCTAGATCTTCAATCGAAATTTCCTGGTCATTACCGATATTGAAAATTTGACCTTCTGCTTGCGGGTGGTTCATTAAACTTATCATACCGTTAGTTACATCATCAACATCTGCGAAACAACGTGTCTGTTTGCCATCACCAAAAACAGTGAGTGGATGGTTGAGTAATGCATTTTTTACAAATTTTGGGATAACCATTCCATACTGCCCTGTCTGTCTTGGGCCAACTGTATTGAAACATCTTACAATAACAACCGGCAATTTCTTTTCTCTGTGATAGGCAAGAGCTAAAAACTCATCAATAGCCTTAGCAGAACTATAACTCCAACGAGAGATATGGGTGGATCCAAGCAGTCTGTCATCTTCTTCTTTAAATGGGATATTATTGTTTTTACCATAAATTTCTGACGTTGATGCAACCAACACTTTCTTTTTATGTTTATTGGCAAATTCAAGTACGTTTTCTGTTCCACCAACATTTGTCTGCAATGATAGAAGTGGATTATCAATGATATATTTTACACCAACTGCTGCTGCCAAATGATATATTTGATCAGATTCCGATATGAGTTTTTCTAAAATTTCCTTGTTTAAGATGGAATCGATAGTGTATGAAAAATTCGGATTATTATCCAATTCTCTGATATTAGAAAACTGGCCTGTAGAAAGGTTGTCAATTACGTGTACTTTATGTTTTGATGCTAATAATTTTTCTGCTAAATGTGAACCGATAAAACCGGCACCACCCGTGATAAGAATATTCATTATTTATCTCCTAATTTAATTGGTTGCATTGTCTATAACCAGAATAAGTGTTCCTATTTGAGCTAAAACAGAAACAGTTTCTCTAAAAATTTTCCAGTAATCAGGTTTTATTTTTTCTGGAACAAAGACAACATCTCCAGGGTTGATTATCTGTTTTTTGGGTTTCAGCCATTCATCAGTGTTTCCCCTGATAACTCTGATATTATTTTTCTTTGCTTTCATAGCTAAACCACCAGCCATATCAATATAGTATTGATAATTCTTTCCGGGAACATAGGTTACTAAACCCGGATGTTTAACTTCTCCCATAACCATAACAGTGTTTACATTACCAGAAAGGTAAATAAAATCACCATCTTTCAATGTGATATCAAGATCTTTGTTATTCAAATATAACTCTTCCAGATTGAGCGAGAATTTCCCTTTTAAATTACGAACGGATGATTTAAAGTATGCATACTCATCAAAAGTCATTAACTCTGATGTGGTTAATTTTAACCGTTCAAATTCAGGATCAGGAATCTCATTTTTATTGGTTCTCTGAATAAAAGAGTGTCTAAGATCAACAATCTCTGTATCAATGTTTAGCTTGTTAAGTATTTCTAATAATGTTGTTTCATTTTCTATGATTGAATATGTTCCATTATAGAGCTCATTTCCATGGACAGTAATGGTGCTTTCATTTAAAAAACCATCCTGTTTTGTAACCACAATGTAATCTAAGTTTTCTAAAGAAAAATCATTATCATTAAAGGATATTGTCTCATTGATGAGCGTTCCATTTTTCGGATCCTTACGTGTAACCTCAATCTTTTCAGTGTCAGCTATTGAGGTGAATCCCTGGGCAAATACGATCAAGTCCTCTAAGCTTTCTCCATCCAAAATTTCATAAAATCCGGGTTTGTTAATCTCACCGATAATGTTTACCGTTTTTCCTTTGGGTTGAATGTAGATTACATCACCATCTTTTATATAAGGATTTTGCTCAATAATTCCAAGACTGTAAAAAGCCTCTAAATCAAGAATTGTTTCTTCGCCATTACGTCTTAAAACAACTGTTCTTGTGGAATATTCAAAAATATCTTCTTCTTTCTCTGGCAAATACATGTTGTCAAAGTCTAATGTTTCTAATTCTGTGCTGGGCAATTCTTTGTCTTCTAAACGTAATTCTGTTGTTATCATCTGTGAATTTAAAAGATTTGCTGCTGTTATTGCTTCTGAAATTCTACTGGTGGGAGGAAGATGATAAACACCTGGTTGCTCTACCATTCCTGTTACAGAGACACTAAACATAATTGTTTGATCTTCGATTTGTGAATATAAAGATAATGATATCAACAGAATCATCAGTAAAAAAAGATTTTTTTTCAATATTCCTCCATAATTTGTATGCTTGTAACTTGCTTTTATTTTATTCTTCATCTTCAATGAAGAATATATTAAACACCATAACGTATTTTCTCTATTTTTATGTATCATAATAATTTAGGTGACCATAAATGCTTCAAAATCCTGGTCATCTTTTCCCTTGCACTATATATATTTACACTATTTCCCACGTCTGGAAAAAATCCAGCCACTACATATTTTGTCAATTATTTCCTTTATAGTTGTTAAATAAGGAATTACTATCGATTCTAATTAGCTTCCATCAAGCACAAACTGGATTATTTCAATTGATTTATTATAAAGAGCTTCCAGGCTTTTAACTGACTCCTTACTGAGATCAAAAACAATAACCAGATTTCCAATAGTATCAAATCTGACAGGATAGCTGAATTTCTTTATTAGTCTGCTGATAAACTTTCTTTCCGGTAGAGATTTGCTGTTGAATTCTATAAAAATCTGATCCTTTCGTATCTTAAATGATTCGATGGATGCCTGTTTAATCATCAGATTAAGTTTATAATAAATTATGGTTGTTCTGGCTTCTTGAGGTATCTCGCCAAATCGGTCTCTTAGATCTTTTAATAATTGATCGTATTCCTCAACGTTGTTATATCCAAGCATTTTCTGATAGATGTTTAACCGTTCCTGTTCATTGGATATATAGCTCTCGGGGAAATAAAAATTACTCTCTATCTCCAGACGCTTTTTTCGAACCTCTTTTTCTTCTTCCTGAGGTTTCTTTTCTTGTTGGATATCTTCAATTGCCTGATTAAGTAAACGATTGTAGTAGTTAAATCCCACTGTATTAATTATTCCACTCTGTTTGGTTCCCAGTAAAGCTCCAGCTCCTCGAAGTTCCATATCCCGCATGGAGATTTGATAACCACTGCCCAGTGATTCATATTCGGTTAAGGTCTCTAATCGTTTACGGGCAATATCAGATAGATGGGGTGGGATTATAAGATAGGCATAAGCACGTCGATTACTTCGACCAACCCGACCGCGCATCTGATAGAGCTGAGCTAATCCAAAAATATCAGCCCTGTTTATGATTATTGTGTTTGCGTTCGGTATATCAATTCCATTTTCAATGATGGTTGTTGCTATCAAAACATCAAACTTGTGATGGGCAAAATCCAGCGTTACTGCTTCCAGCTGCTTCTCGGGTAACTGGCCATGACCAATGGCAAATCGCACATTAGGCAAGAGCTTACGTAGATTATGGGCTACACTTTCGATAGTCTGAACTCGGTTGTGTACAAAAAATACCTGCCCTCCTCGATCAATCTCACGGTTTATTGCATCCTTTATAACCTCTTCATCATAAGGTACTATAACCGTTCTTATCGGTAATCGTGCCTTGGGTGATGTACGAATCAACGACATCTCTTTTAACTTTGATAAAGCCATATACATGGTTCGGGGAATTGGTGTTGCTGACATATAAAGCGTGTCGATATTGGTCTTTAATTGTCGTAATTTATCCTTGTGACGAACCCCAAATCGATGCTCTTCGTCTACAATTAACAATCCAAGTTGCTTAAACATTATGTCCTTTGATAATAATCGATGGGTTCCTATTACTATATCTATCTCACCCAGATTTATACGCATGATATCTTTTTTTATCTGACTTGGTGATCTGAAACGACTCAACATGGCAATACGAACCGGATATTGGGCCAAACGCTCTTTGAAAACCAGAAAGTGCTGCTCCGCTAATAGTGTTGTTGGAACCAATACAGCAACCTGATATCCACTTAATACAGATTTAAACGCAGCCCTGATCGCAACCTCAGTTTTTCCAAAACCAACATCCCCACAAAGCAACCGCTCCATTACCTTGTCCTGCTCCATATCATCCTTGATCTCTCGACTTGCCCTTGCCTGATCCGGTGTATCTTCGTAGATAAATGATTGTTCCATCTCAATCTGCCAGGGACTGTCCGGATCAGAATTTATTCCACGCTTTATCCTACGTTCGGCATAAAGCTTAACAAGATCCTCGGCTACCAGTTCAACCTGTTTGCGTGCCTTTCTTTTGGCTGCTTCCCACTTCTTGCCCCCAAGCTTGTGGATAACTGGAGCTATACCTTCCTGAGATACATATTTGGATACCAGATTTAATTGAAATGTTGGTACAAATACAGAATCATTATTGGCATAATTGATGGTTAAACACTCAATTAAATTACCATCTACTGTTAATTTCCTCAGACCTCCGTAAATACCAATCCCATGGTCAATGTGGACGATGTAATCACCGGGAACCAACGACTCATAGTCAACTAATGCCTCCTCTTTGGAGAATCGCGTTAAGCGTCGCTTACGTTTGTAACGACTGAAGATTTCGTGGTCTGTATATACAACCAGCCTAGGATCATCAAGGATAAATCCAGATTGCTGAACGCCTATGGAAAAATCTATATCCATCTCATAATTCGGTAGTAATTCCTGCATACGTTTACTTTGACTACTATTGTCTGACTGGACGATAACCTTGTAATTATTATCAATATATGCTTTAATATTGGATTCCAATAATTCCAGATCACTGTTGAGATTTTCCTGCGGTTTCATCTGGAATTCTAATTGATCTTGAAGATTTTTTATCAATTGATACGAATTTGCCAGAAAAAGATTCCTGAAGGGTTTGATCTTCTTTTTTAATTTATCCCCATCAAGGAAGATGCTGTCCGGTTTGATTAATTGCTTTTTAGTATTAACCGAAGCCTTTTTATAAAGATCAACAGTTTCTTCCATAATCAGCTCAATCTCCTGTTGAGAAAAATGATATTCATCCCAGAAGATTATAGTATTATCTGGATTAAAGTAATCGAGGAATGTGGCTGTCTCAGGCAACAATTTGTCTATATTCAATTCAATCCCATCATAGAATCCATTCTGATGGATTTTATCCCATTCATCCTCAGTTGTATCGATATCATGAAGTGAAAATTCACGTGAAGGGAGGATGATTACAGAATCTTTTTCTTCGCCGGTTGAGCGTTGTGTATTGATAGAGAAAATCCTGATAGAGTCTATCTCATCCCCAAAATATTCTATTCTTACAGGTTTATCAGAGTTGGGAGAAAAAACATCGATTATTCCACCTCTATGGGCAATGTCACCTACTTTGGTAACCTGATATTCTGTATTGTATCCCATTCCAACCAGGTTGGATATCAGGAGTTCCGGGCGGTATTCTTCTCCTTTTTTCAGATGAATTACATTTTTGGCAAAGTATTGGGGTGGTACAATTTTTCTGAGAAATGATCGTAACGATAGGCTGAATATGGCTGGTTGAGGCAGAACTGCTTTTGCCAGGGTTTCGATGCGTTGAGCTCGGATAACATAATGAGGTGATCGATCTTCGTAAGGTAATACTTCGTAATCAGGTAAAAACCAACACTTATCTCTTCCCAGATATAGATCTAGATCATCCATATACTCCTCTGCAACACGATCATCTGAGGATATCAAAACAATATTTTTACCCGTAATCTCTAATGTTCGTACAATTAACAGTGCTTTTAATGATTTATTTAGATTATGAAAAAGTCCCTTTCCAGTTGATTGATTTATGATGGAATCAAACCGACTGAACTGATCTGATTTATCCAATAAGGATTTGATTTTATTATATAACATTATTACCTCGATACGAATTTTTTTAATAACCCCTGAAAGTCAAGCTATATGCTTTAAATAACATAAATTAAAGACTTTTCGCTAGATTACCAACCATGAAAAATATCACTTTATTTTTGTTGACACCATAATACAAGGTTAGATTGTGAATCTATGGGAAATTATGAGAAAAGAGATGTTTTTAATAAAATAGATACGTTAACAACCTCATCTGGGGTTATTGTGCTGCACGGAAAAAATGATATTCTTCATGTCTCCAAAACAGCTAATATCAAAAAGACTATTGAAAACCTGGTTGAGTTAAGTAAACAGGACCAGGATGTGTTCAAGATGGTTTCATTAACCGAAACAGTAGATATTATTGAAACCGATACATTACTGGAAGCTCTTATTATAGAAAAAGTTAACTTCTCGGATTCTATGATTACCTATAAAAATATCGGTAGCTCAATAAAATATTTTGCCTATCTGGCCTTAGATTTTAATTCGGTACCCTATCTCAAAGTTGAAGAAGATACCCAGGGTAATAAATTTTACATTGGACCCTTCTTAAGCAGGTTTTTTATCTTGGATTATATTGAATTACTTGCCGAGAATTATAAATTACCTCTTTGTGAAAATAGTGATTTTCCCTGCAACCGATATCCAAAAAAATGTGATGGATTCTGTCTGAAATCAGCATCCCAAAATAAACTGATGTTTGAGAAAAATTATGTCTTTGCCGATAATGAACGCGAAAAAAATCTATCCGATTCGTTATTTAACCTGCTTGATAACCTTCAATTTGAGGCTGCTGAAAATCTTAAAGAACAGATAAAAATGCATCAGAGATTTAATAAATATCTGATCTTCTATCATGTGACTAAGGGTTTATCTACCTCTATAGAAATTAAGGATTACTCCATCCAGATCGATCAAGGTCTAATTAAGTCTATACATTATCAAAACAATGATTATGATTTCTCCTTAGCTGTTCCGCAGTTCCGTGATAATGAAAGATTAGCCATCGATAAATCCAATCTTAAAGAGGCTTGGATAGTGTTCGATTATCTTTATAAGCAGAATTTTAATTTGATCTCAGACATTTATACAAAATCAGTAGAAGCATTAAAAAAAGAATGGAGCGAATAATTGTGGATAAATATAAAATATTAGTTGTTGATGATGAAACAGAAGTAACCGAATATATTAAACTGGAACTGGAAGACCTCTGCAGTGACTTTGAAGTTATCTGTAAAAACACCGGATACGAAGGATTAAAGCGTGTTCTTAATGGTGATATTTCTCTGCTGTTAACCGATATTGCTATGCCTGATATGGATGGGTACGAACTCTATTCGAGAACCAAAGAATTTGATGAGAACCTCCCCATTATCATGATGACTGGTTTCGGTTATGATCCTAATCACACTGTTGTAAATTGTAAAAAAGCTGGATTAAAAGATGTGATTTTCAAACCCTTTGATATTAACAGGCTTATAATGATGATTAAGAAAAAAATTACGGGCTGATTGCCTGTGATATGACTAAACCACGTTATCTCTTTCTCCTCTTGATAATGCTTTGCTCCTTTTCGTTGCAGGCATTGTCCATATCTGAAGATGAGATAACTATACATTTCTCAGCTTCTGATTCTATTATCGCAGAGAATATTCTTAATAGCTTCTCGAAAACTATCTTCCAATTCCAGAAAAAAATTGGACAATACCCCAATCTACCTGTGGAAATCATTTTAACTGCCGATGATTCGGAATATTTTTATCTGACAAAAACCAGTAAAATTATCGAATTCAGTAATGCCCACTATAATCCAAAAACAGGGAAAATCTATATCAGAAATCCTAAAAATGGCCGGAGTTTTGTCAGGTTAGAAACGATATTGTTGCATGAATATATTCACCATTTTGTCAGACACTATTGGAAAAATCCACCTCTATGGTTTAATGAAGGTATGGCGGTTTATTTTTCCAATGATCTCTCGTTTGATCGGGAATTAAATTTCATCAGGAATTACATACTTGGGAATAGTAGAACCCTTGAAATGATGAAACGTAAATACCCAGAAAACAGGATCGAATGGGAAGCCTTTTATGCAAAATCCGCTTTGGCTGTGAAGTACTTGTATAAAAATGAGAATAATGCTTTCTATAAATTATGGGAAAATTCTGCTCCGGATAAAAATTTTGAACGAGCTTTCAGGATAAGTTTTTTTAAATCTACGAGAGAGTTTTCTAATTTCTTTGAAGATTATTCAGCAAAACATTTTAGAATAGAGATTTTACTTGCATCATCCAGTATATTGTGGGGATTGTTACCATTAATCCTGCTAATAGGTTGGATTAGACGGAAAATTAAGATCAAAAAAATAGAGAAACAATGGAGAGAAGAGGAATCTGTGATGCCCAATCCATTGGAAGATGATGATCAATTGGAGAAGATGTGAAAGAATTTGATAGGTTAATTGACGTTGTAAATCGTTTACGAGATCCCAAAGATGGATGTCCATGGGATCTTAAACAGACCCACGAAAGTCTGGTTCCGAATTTTATCGAAGAACTTTATGAGTCTATAGAAGCTATAGAAAATTGTGACTATGATCATTTATCAGAAGAATTGGGAGATTTGCTTTTACATATCGCCATGCAGGTGAGAATTGCTGAAGAAAATGAAGAATTTCTCTGGAAAGATGTGCTAAATCAAATCTCTGAAAAATTGATCAGAAGACATCCTCATATTTTTGGTAATGTGAATGCTACCGATTCTAAAACGGTAAAAATGAACTGGGAGAAAATCAAACAACTGGAAAAGGCAAAAACCAGAAAATCGATTATTGATGGGATTCCTCACAGTATGCCAGCATTGATAGTTGCTCAACGTATGCAGGAGAAAGCCGCTGCTGTTGGCTTTGATTGGCCCGATGCTGCAGAAGCTGTTGATAAAGTGAAAGAAGAAGTTAATGAATTTGTTGAAGAATTTGACCAGGATAATAGAGATGCAATGGAAGATGAGCTGGGAGATCTGGTTTTCTCCATCGTAAATGTGGCTCGAAAACTTGGCTTTGATACAGAAAGCGCACTCCGCAGAACGATAAGAAAATTTGAAACACGGTTTAAACATATCGAAGAGTATCATAAGATTAATGGATTGGATATTAAAGAAAGTACACTGGAGCAGCTAGATGAAATATGGGAGATGGCTAAAAAGAAACCAACAGAGAAATAGCCTGTTGCTTAATGTATACTTCGCGGTTGGAAGTATACTGATTATTATCCTTTTTCTTGTTTATAATAACCTGCTGGTACGTGATTTGAGAAAAGAGGTTAAAATTGTACCCGATCTCTATTCCAAATTTATTGGATTACCCGCTGATGTCGACCTGGAATCATTCCTCTTCCAATATTTTATGACTGAGATTTTTCCAAAGATTGAATACCCTATTATTCTTACCGATAGCCTCAATCTCCCCTTCTCCTGGGAAAATCTTGATGTTGAGAAAAAAAGTTTCCACCAACTTGACCCCAAAGATCAACGATATATCCTGAAGAAAATTGATCAATATGACTCCAGAGGTGCTGTTATCCCTCTTAAATACAACATGGAGTCAGATCAGATTATGGGATATGTCTACTTCGGTGAATCATCGTCCATGATCAAACTAAAAGCTATGCCAGCTGTAGAATTTGGTATCGTAGCCATTTTTATCCTCTTTGGTATGTACGGATTACTAAGTTTAAAAAAGGTGGAAAAAAACAGGATCTGGGTCGGATTGGCTAAAGAGACTGCTCATCAGCTGGGTACACCGTTAACATCTCTAATCGGATGGAAAGATCTGTTGGAACTGAAGCTGGAAAATATTGCTGATCATCCCGCTATTGCCGATATCCTTAAGAATATGGAAATCGATGTTGAACGATTGCGAAAAATTGGTTCACGTTTCGGTAAGGTTGGATCCGTTTTAAAAAATAAACCTTCTGAACTTCATGGTTTAATCGAGGAGACAATTGAGTACTTCAGATTGCGTATACCATCTCAATCCAAAAAAATTGAGATTATTTATAATAGCAAGATCAAAGGAAAAATGGTTAATCTAGATCCTGATTTGATAAAATGGACTCTGGAGAACCTGATTAAAAACGGTATCGATGCTATGCAGAAAAAAGGTGGGAAGATAATTGTTGAGGCTTTTTCTTTTAATCACAAAATTATAATTACCATAAAAGATACGGGAAAGGGTATCCATAAATCCATGTGGAAACAGATTTTCAAACCTGGAATAACATCCAAGGAACGCGGTTGGGGGCTTGGATTAAGCTTGGCCAAACGCATTATCGAAGAGTATCATAATGGCTGTATAAAAGTGTTGGATAGTAACCAGGATGTGGGAACAACCTTTCAAATCATGATCCCGGAGGAGTAACAGATGTACGTTTTATCTAAAAAACAGATGTATCAGTGTGACCATTATACAATTAACGAAATCGGTATCCCAGGTGCTGAATTGATGGAAAATGCCGGCAAAAACTGTAGCTTATTTATCCATAATGAAATCCTCAATTCTCCTGCTGATATTATTGTCTTCTGCGGCCATGGTAACAATGGGGGAGATGGCTTTGTAATCGCTCGCTATCTTAAACAATGGGGACATAACCCCCAGATCGTTATCACCGGAAATCCTGATAAAATGAGCCCCGAAACCTCCGAAAATTACAAGAAATGCCTTGATTTAAATATTAAATCAATTGTTTGTTATAACAACGATGACTGGTCGAATGCTCACATAAATGTAAATAACTTCGATATCATCGTAGATGCCATTTTTGGTATCGGTATTAATGGTGATGTAAAAGGTTGGATATCCAAACTGATAGAAGAAATTAATAACTCAGACGTATTAAAAATATCCATCGATATTGCCAGCGGGTTGGATGCAGACAACGGTCTGTCTAATTGCTGTGTTATGACTGATTATACACTTACCATGGCGGCTTATAAATTTGGGCATATCCTGGATATGGGACGCAAATTATCTGGCGAAACTTTTGTTATCGATATTGGAATTCCTCCCCACGTGTTTGATCATTTTAATATCCAAAATAAGGTTGTGTCCGAAGAAAATATCACCTACCCAAAGCGATCACCCTTCAGCCATAAAGGTGATTACGGAAGGATTGCAGTAATTGCTGGATCCCCCGGCTATTCCGGTGCTGCTATTATGGCTTGTAAAGCAGCTTTAAGAGCTGGTGCGGGATTGATAACACTCTTCCATCCCAAAGGTATGGATTGCATCTTCGAAACCTCGTTGATTGAGGTCATGACTAAACAAATACCCGACGATATTGACGAATTGCTGAAATTAGTATGTATCTATGATGCTCTTTTGATAGGTCCGGGGATTGGTGTTAATAAATCTAATCAGAAGATGTTGAAAAGTCTAATGCAAGAATTTGATAAACCAATGATTATAGATGCCGATGCTGTCAGTTTAATCAGTGAAAATCCAGAATTGAAATCACTAATCAAAGGTAAATTGATAACACCACATTTAGGCGAATTTTCCCGTTTAACAGGTAAATCTATAGCAGAAAGATCTCCAAAACCAAACCTTCGTGCATATTCAGCAATTCTTTCTATCCCTACATATTCAGTTCCGATTGTCCAATAGTAAACATCGCAAGATTCTGCTAATGCACCAAATAAATCAAGACT
>CAYYLA010000038.1:11840-14398 GCA_964441785.1 uncultured Candidatus Cloacimonadota bacterium
ATTAATATACTTAAAGAGTTTGTGGATACCTGCCAGTGCTCTGTTCTTCTGAAAAGTGCAACTACCGTTTATTGTGATAATGATAATCTGCTTGTTGATACCTCAGGTAATGATGGCTTGTCTACCGGAGGTAGTGGTGATGTGCTGGCTGGGATTATTGTCTCGTTTCTTGGACAGAAACTGGATTATAAAGATGCTTCAGTAGCAGCTTCTTTTTTGATGGGTACAACAGCTGAGAAGCTTGCCCTAATTAGAAAACCGGCATCAATTATTCCCACAGATATTATTGAGGAGATTTTTAGATACTGACGCTTGTGGACAAAAGTTTAATAGAACACGGATGACACAGATTTAATTTGTCGGCAATCTTCTTCAATTGAAAATAATACTGTATATTGTTTTTGAAAGAGTGGGATTATTCGTGGTTATTTATGTCTTGTTATGTCTTAAGTCTTTAATTTTTTTTATATGTAAGACATAAGGTGTTTTCTCTGCAGTACGTACGTATATGTTTATATGGTAAGTGATTATCTACTATGGTTAGTTTGTTATATTATGATGAAGGAAGATCTTTATAGCTTAAATAGAATTTTTTCTACGGAGGTTAGACATAAAAGTCTTAAGAAAAGATAAATGGTCTAGTTAATTTATAAAAAAAGGCCGCACGGTAATCCGGGTTTGCATCAAGGATGCCTTTCCGCCGATTGGCTCTATCAAAATCAAAATTTATTACAAATCATTTTCTGTCATTATTTTTACCAGATTTATTCTCTTTTTTCGGCTAATTGTATGTAGGTTATTTATAAATTTATTAACCATTAACAAAAAACTTTTTGCTTAATATTATTCAATCTGGTATAGGGTACAATACCATGAAACTGTAAGCAACCTACGATATAAGCTGCAGAAATTCCTAACTTCTCACTTAGGTGGGTTATTGTTTTTTTCGTTTTAGAAGTCATCATATTTGCTTCTTTTATGATCTCTTCTGACTTTAATTTGCAATTAGCAAAGTCATTAGCTTCTTGTTCCTGTTCTGTTACAAAACAATCACTGTCCATACTATCAATGAAATAATTATTCTTGGCATCTAAATGCATTAATATATGTCCAATTTCATGTGTTATTGTCCACCAGAAATTATCATCTCCATTTAATCTTGCTGTATAAACTAAAACAGGATTCTTTTCTGACATAAAAGAAGCACCGTCGATATATGTCTTCTCTAAATGAGGTAAAAGTAAAAAAATCACTCCGCATTCAGACAATTCTTTAATAAACTTTCTGATACCATCTTCCATAATAGAATAGTTTGAAATTTTAGCTGAAAGTTCTAACAGCTTTGCTTTATCATATTTTTTTGCATTAGTTATTTGTGCTTCAATAATTGCCTTTCTTAACCACGTCATAGCATGATATCGGTTGAAGTTTTTGTAGGCTTTGGATTTTCTGAAACATGCTGCAACTTCATTGTCCAAAAAACCGAAGTCTAAACTATCAATTGCCCAGAATTTCTTAACTTCTTCTATTAACCCACTGGTGTCATTTGCTTCTGATGTCAGCCATTTCAATTTTCTCATTAGGTTTACTGGCATGTAACGAAAAATTATAGCTCTTGCGGAAGTTAAACTTTCACTTGCATCTTCTTGCATTTGAAGCCTATAATTTGTATCCAAATTAATCCAGAACTCTGGAGACTGCTTGAATACTTCACTAAGTAATTTAGCTAAATTAAAGGTTATTGGGACTTTATTGTTCAATATATTACTTATATGTTTTTTTGACAAATTAAGAATTTCTGCTAAATCTGTTTGAGTCCATCCATAATATTCAAGCTCTTCTCTTAAGGTATCTCCTGGCCCAAGTATAATTTTTGGTTTATATTTAAAGATCATATTTCCCCCTTACCGATAATGTTTAGATAATTCTGTTATCCACACTTTGCCGATAGTACGTTCTTCATCATCAAAATCAATATCAAACTCAAGACGATGCTTATCATCAAGCCTTAACGAAAACCTTTTTTCATAACCTTTTAATTTCTCAAAATGATTTGAAGGAGGATTCCTTAAATCATATATATTTTTTGATGCTAAAATTCTATTAATTCTTTCAGTAAACTTCTTGCAAAGTTTAATATCAACAAATCTATATTTCCTGGATTTGCCTTTCTCATATAATTCTAATAAACTCTCATTTCTAAAATCTAATTCCATAATTTACCTATCAGGTTAATTGTCAAACATTATTATCACCAACAAGGTTAATATATAAATGATAAATTTTCAGATACGTTATAAAGTGGTGACCTTAATCAAATATCAAATTATCTACATTTTTATTTTTTTGTTCTTATGATAAGAAGAATGCTTTTGCTTTTTGCATATTGCGTTGGGTGGTTTTCATGTAGTTTTCCACCTACTTCACCACCACATCTCTCAATCTATCAAAGTCATCTGCGACTTCTAATTCTATATCATCACCCAAGGATTTGAAATGCTTCTTACCACACTCTATCTTACCTTTCTCGACTGCTCGTAAGAACTCCAAAGATATGG
>CAYYLA010000038.1:14408-14760 GCA_964441785.1 uncultured Candidatus Cloacimonadota bacterium
CGCGGCGCGCGCGTACGCGTCGTTCGGGGAAGCGAGCGCAAGAACCTCGAGATGCAGTTTCAGCAGTCGCAGAAGATGGAGGCGTTGGGAAGGCTCGCGGGGGGCGTGTTTAAAATGTTTTTTACCACATGTGATCTTTCCAGATTCCATTCCTCTCTGGAATATCCCGTAGATAGATCCTTTAGTTTCTATGATGAAGAATAGCTTCTCTGTTCCATTATTCTCCCAGAGTAGAGCCCAGTCTGGATTATAAGATCCTAGTGGAGTATCAATCTTGAACCAACCAGGAAGCTTAGCACGGAACATGTCAAGCAATCTTGGACACTTTAGTAGTTTAATTTAACGATCATCT
>CAYYLA010000039.1:0-14709 GCA_964441785.1 uncultured Candidatus Cloacimonadota bacterium
GTTTAATGATTGTACTGAACGCAGAAGATAATCCAATTGTTGTTAATAGTTTAACCCCAACTCCAGGGGCTATTGCCATAGCAGAAAATGACAGTATTAATTTTAACTTCAGTGGGTATGATCCTGACTTAAATGAGTTGAGTTATAGTTGGATTTTGGATTCTATGGTTGTTGGATCCGATAGTATTTACACATTTCTAACAGATTTTGATTCAGCAGGAGATTATCTCCTGGAGCTTATGGTAACTGATTCAATTGCCTCGAGAAATGATACACTATTTACCTGGGATATTGAAGTTAGTAATGTTGATCAACCGGTAATTGTAACGAATTTAACCCCATTACCGGGTGTAGTTGAGCTATATGAAAATGAAAGTTTTAGCTTCGAAATAGAGGCTTTTGATCCCGATGGTAATAATCTAACCTATATCTGGGAACTTGATGATATCCTTGTAAATACAACTGAATCATTCACCTATATAACTGATTATAACAGCTCAGGGAGTCATACCGTAGATTTAAGAGTTTCTGATTTGAGGAATTATTATGATTTTTCCTGGGAAATAAATGTTATTGATGTCGATCGACCAATTGAGGTATCCAACCTGACGCCTGCAATTGGAGATATTACAATAGAAGAGGGGGATGAGCATCTATTTGAGATTTCGGCTTTGGATCCTGATGGAAATATCTTGAGTTATCTGTGGTTACTAGATGGAGATGAAGTATCTATCGATAATCACTTTATCTTCGAGGCTGGGTTAAATTCTGTGGGCAATTATGATTTGGTTCTGGAAGTGCAGGATGGTGTGCGCGATAGTTTGAATTATCAGTGGAATATATCTGTTGAACGAGCAACTATCTGGAATGTGCCTGGTGATTTTTCCACCATCCAAACTGCAATTGATTATGCTGTGGCAGCGGATACGATTTTAGTTGAAGTTGGTACCTATAACGAGAATTTGACAATTGATAAGGATGTAGTGATCACCTCATATTTTGACGCTGATTCCAGACGTGGCATCATAGATTCCACAATCATTGATGGCAATCTATTTGGTCGAGTAATCACATACAGTGGAGGTGTGTCAGAAGCTTCACAACTACGAGGTTTTACAATAAAACGTGGTTCTGCGGCCAATGGTGCTGGTGTGAATATTACCAATGGCAATACGCCGGTTATAAGTAATTGTATAATCGAGGATCATGCTGGTTTTGGTATCTACGTAAACAGCGCGTCACCTGTTTTGGAATATTGTGAGATCCGCCAATGTTATGGTACTGGCGTGAAAATTGAGGGGCAGAACAGCAGTAATATTATGATGGATGGTGTGAAGATATCCAATAATAATGGACGTGGATTGGATGTAGAGTATGCGATTATCGAGTTGGAGAACTGTTTGATTAATGGAAATTCCTCCAGCTTAAATGGTGGTGGGATCAACGGTTTTGCATCGCATATTAATCTTGTTAATTCGACTGTTATAGATAATTCAGCAACAACCGGAGGTGGTGCATATTTTGATACCGCCTGTAATGTAACGATTCTTAATACAATTCTAAGTGGGAATTCATCCAATAATATAGATTTTGATACAATCAATTATCCTTGTATAGCAACGATCAATTACAGTGATATTGTCGATGATTACACTAATTTAAGCAGTAATACTAATCTTAATCTTTATTGGGGTGATGGTAATCTTGATATAGATCCGTGGTTCAACGATATCGAGAATGATGATTATCAGTTACATCAATTCTCTCCCTTAATTGGTGCGGGGACAACAGTTGGAGCTCCTGATCACGATATTGAAGGAAATATGAGGCCAGCTCCAACAGGATCCAACCCAGATATGGGCGCCTATGAGCATATTCTGGCTACAGCGGCTGACCGAATAATTGTAATCAATGAGATTTCACCTCTTCCCGGGGATTATTCTATCAGTGAATTGGAAGGTATCTCATTTAGTTGCAGCGCTTATGATCCGGATGGTAATGATGTTGATTTCGCCTGGTTATTGGATGGATCACAGGTTTCAACGGATTCTGCATATTTTTATCAAACCGACTATTCCTCTGCGGGAGTTCATACTATCAATCTTAATCTCACTGATAATTACGGATCACGCAGTGATACAACTTTCACCTGGACTATCGACGTATCAGAGGTTGATCAGACAATTGTCACTAATTTCGTCATGCCCGAGATATCCAACCTTGCCATTGCTGAACTGGATTCTATCGAATTCGTCTATTCCGGTTATGATCCTGATGGTAATGATTTGATTTATAATTGGGCGGTTGATAGTTTGATTGTTTCCAGAGATAGCATTTTTACTTTTTTAACAGATTATCAATCGGCTGGTTCCTACCTCATCAGTTTGGATGTCGACGATGGCTTTGGCGGTTCTAATCGCAATCAATTGAATTATTCCTGGGTTGTAGATGTAACGGAGACGGATCAGGATATGGTTATCACAGATTTGACGCCTTTGCCGGATACGCTGCGTATTACAGAAATCGATTCTATCCAATTTTCCTGTACTGCTGTTGATCCTGATGGGAATGATATTGATTATTTGTGGATATTGGATAATGCCGAAGTTTCCGTGGATTCGGTTTATACCTATACCGCAGATTTCAATGCAGCAGGATTACATCAACTGGATCTCTATTTGAATGATAATTTCAGTCGCAATGATACCTTAATAACCTGGTTTATCGAGGTGGAAGATGTTGATCAGGATATTGTTATAAACCATGTTTTACCCGATACGAACTCAATAGTAATAGCCGAAGGTGAAGAGGAGATTTTTATCTGTTCTGCTTATGATCCCGATGGCAATCAATTGGATTATTCGTGGAGTTTGGATAGTCTGATTGTTTCGGAGGATTCACTGTTTGTTTATACTCCTGGATTCGACCAGGCAGGTCATCATGAACTTGTTTTATTGGTTACAGATAATTTTGGTGTTCGAAATTCATTTAATTTTAGTTGGCAACTTGAGGTTGCCGATACAGATCAAACTATTGTCATTAATGATCTCCAACCTTCTCCGGGTGTTGTGTCGATTGCTGAAAACGATTCGTTAATATTTAGTGTCGATGCATTTGACCCGGATGGTAATCAGCTGGAATATCTCTGGAAAGTGGATGATCTTGTCGCTTCAACTGACACTTCCTTTACTATGTTGACTGATTACAATTCGGCAGGAGATTATTTTGTAACCTTGAGCATGACAGATAATTATGGCATGCGGGATGAGCAATTGCACATCTGGTATGTTGAGGTTATTGATGTGGATAGACCTATTGTATTAAATTGGACAGCTCCGGCTCTGGGTTCTGTAAATATCAATGAAGCTGATTCAATTAATTTTGCTGTTTCAGCTTTTGATCCGGACAGCAATTCCGTCAATTATCAATGGCGGGTGGATTCGCTAATCGTATCATCTGATTCGTTATTTACATTTTATACAGATTTTGAATCATCCGGAGAATACAGTATTAAATGTAATCTTAGTGATGGTTTTAGCAGGAACGACACGACGCTTATCTGGAATGTTACTGTGATCAATATAGATCAACCCATTGTGGTAGATTCCCTTTATCCAATAGAGGGAAGCATTGCAGCTTCGGAAGGAGATCAATTACATCTTTGGTTTGATGGATATGATCCCGATGGCAATGAATTACTCTATGATTGGAGGATTGATGGAGAAACGGTAAGTGTCCAAAATGAAATGATTTATCTTCTTGGCTATGATACGGCGGGAGACCATTTAATATCGCTTTCTGTAGAAGATGGATTTCGCGATCAGCTTAGTTACAGTTGGGATTTATCGGTAGCTGACGTTGATCAAGCTATTGTAGTTGCTTCGATAACACCATCACCGGGTTTGCTTCAGATAGCTGAAAACAGCGAGATCAATTTTGCAATCTCCGCTTATGATCCCGATGGTAATATTGTTGAGTTCCAATGGTGGCTCGATTCCTTACTTGTTTCTACAGATTCTTTATATAATTTTATAACCGATTTTTCTTCTTCGGGGCAGTATAATCTTGATCTTGAAATAACGGATAATTATAATCGTGATCAACAGGCCTTTCACTGGGATATCAATGTGTTGGAGAGTGATCAAGCTATTGTTGTTAACAGTATTAATCCAACACCTGGTTTGATCACAATATCGGAGTCTGATACTCTCTCCTTCAGCTTTAGTGGATATGACCCTGACGGAGCCCCCCTTGAATATAAATGGTTTTTTGATGGAACGCATACAGGCTCTGATAGTACTTTTATTCTCTATAGCGATTATAATTCTGCCGGAACGCACTCTGTCGCATTGCAGGTTTCTGATAATTTTGGTGTGGTTCGCAGTGATACAAGTTTTGTGTGGCAACTGGAAATTATTGATGTGGATCAAGCGATTGTAGTTGATTTAGTTTCTCCAGAGCAAGGCAATATTAACATAGAGGAAACAGATTCCGTATCCTTTGCAATAACAGCCTATGATCCAGACGGGAATGATCTGACCTTCAGTTGGCTGTTAGATTCTGTTTCGGTTGGATCAGACTCATTTTTTGTTTATCAAAGTGATTATGAATCTGCTGGTAATCATATTCTCTCTTGCCAGATCTCAGATGGTTTTAGCTCTCGTGATGATACAACGTTTATCTGGACAATTGATGTATCCGATGTTGATAGAGCTATTGTAATCAATGCTGTATCCCCTGAAATGGATGAGCTGCAGATCAATGAGTCCGATACCTTGAATTTTACCTGTTCAGCCTTTGATCCCGACGGCAATGCTTTATTATACAGTTGGATATTGGATGATCAGGATGTTGGAGCCGATTCAGCATTTACTTATATCTCTGATTATGATGCAGCCGGAATACATCAGTTGTCTTTGAATATCAGCGATGGTTATATGCCGGCACGCAGTGATACAACTATCAGCTGGTCAATAAATGTTACAGATGTTGATCAGCCTATAGTAATCAACAGCATTGAACCGGAGCCGGGGAATATTTTTATAGCCGAAACGGATACAATTGATTTCCATATAGATGGTTATGATCCTGATGGTAATGATTTGTCTTATGTTTGGATATTGGATAACGACACTGTTTCATCTTACTCAGAATTTACTTATGTTAGTGATTACTCCTCAGCCGGCACTCATTTTCTCTCCTTGGCAATATCGGATAATTACGGTGGTAACCTTCGCAATGATGTTAACTTTGAGTGGCAGATTGTCGTTGCAGAAACTGATCAGGATATTGTAATAATAAGCCAATATCCAGAATCAACTCATATTATAATGGATGAGGGATCGTCTCAATTATTTACTGTATCAGCATTAGATCCTGATGGTTTAGCTCTTCAGCATGGATGGTTATTGGATGGGGAAGAGGTTGGTTCGGATTCATCGTATTTTTATCAGCCGGATTATTCTTCTTCAGGTTTGCATCAGTTGGATGTTTTGATCAATGATGGTTGGGGTTCTCGCAACGACACATTGATCTCCTGGGAGATAACAGTTGATGATGTGGATCAGACAATCCTTGGCATTGTACAACCCGAGTCGGGTTTGATAGAAATGGATGAAGGTGAATCTCTGGAATTCAGCTTTACCGGTTATGATCCCGATGGAGAAGCTTTGAGCTATGTCTGGTTACTGGATAATGAAATTGTCAGTCTGGATAGTATCTATGTATTAAATGCGGATTATGAATCATCTGGAAATCATAGCCTGAATCTTACTGTAGATGATGGTTATCGCTCGGTTTTAACCTTCGATTGGACCATTGATATAGCTGATATAGACCAGGAAATTATCGTGCTTAATCTTCAACCCGAGTCGGGTTCACTTTTTATAGTTGAAACAGATACCTTAGATTTCAGTTTTTCGGGATTTGATCCAGATGGAAATGAACTTGAATACAGCTGGATTCTTGATGATGAAGAGGTTGGACAGGATAGTACCTTCCAATATGTAACAAATTATTCCTCCTTTGGTACGCATAATCTATGGCTTTATGTAAATGATGGATATGAGAGGAATCTCGCTTATTATAACTGGGATATACATGTTGAAAACATTTCTATGATAAACGTTCCAGATGATTTCGGTTCAATTCAAGATGCTGTAACGTCTGCTGGTGAAGGTGACACGGTTCTTGTCGCTCCTGGAACATATTACGGGGCTATTACATGGCAGGATAAATCAATTACACTGGCTTCACACTATTTGATAACAGAGGATTATGATTATATTGAATCTACAGTACTTGATGGTTTTCAAAGTAGTTGCGTTATTTCAGTTACAAATGTTCCTGAGACAGCCAGGATCAGCGGCTTTACCATTGAGAATGGATTTGGTTTCTTTGGATCAGGTGTTAAGTGTAATTCCGGTGCTAATCTTCATATAGATCATTTGACGATCAGAGATAACTCTGCTGCTTACGGTGGTGGCGTCTATATTAATAATTCATCACCAATCATAAATTCTTTGGTGATTTCCAATAATAGTGGAAATATCTTTGGTGGTGGCATTTATCTTGAGTCATCCAATGCGCAACTGGAGAATCTGTTGATCGTTGGTAATTCATCTGGAAATGGTGCGGCTATTCGCGCAATAAATTCTTCTCCCATTTTTCAGCATCTTACAATAAGCGATAATGCCTCGATTGGAGAAGGGATTGTTTCACTTAATGGTTCAAACCCAGAATTACAGAATTGTATTATCAGTTATAATGATGGTGTAGCGATAGAGACAAACAACACTGAGTTGTCCGTATTATACTGCAATTTCTATAGCAATAGTGGGGGTAATTTTCTGGGATGTCCTGCAGAATTAGGGATAATTACTGATGTAAATGAAAACGGTGATGCTTGTGATATCTATAACAATATCTATTATCGTCCAAATTTTGCTGATCGAGAAAATGGAGATTATCATCTGAATCAGTATGCTCTAAATCTGGGCGCTGGGAATATTGATGTTACTGTAGTAAGTGACCTTGAAGGATTTCCACGACCAAATCCAGTTGGAAGCATGCCCGATATTGGATGTTATGAATCTGAAGAAGAACGGGCAATTGATGGATCAATAATTATTACTTTTGTTGAGCCTTCTCCTGGTATTATCAATATTACCGAAACAGATTCTATCGAGTTTCAGATGAGTGGTTATGATGTAAATGGTACTGATATCGATTATACCTGGTTTGTTAATGGTCAACCACAATCAAATGATTCTGTTTTTGTTTTCCAAACTGAACCGGGAATGGCGGGTACTCATAACGTAGCGTTGTTCTTTAATGATCAGTGGACTGGTAGAGAAATCAGCCGTCATGATTCTACAATCGCGTGGACAGTAATAGTCTCGGAATTGGATCAGGCGATAGTTGTTGAGACTCTTCAACCCGAGTCGGGTGACGTGATCATTAATGAAGGGGACGAGATAAATTTTCTGTGTGACGCTTACGACCCTGATGGAAATGTGATAGATTTCACCTGGATTCTTGATGCTGAAGAGGTGTCATCTGACTCATCTTATCTGTTTACAACAGATTTTAATTCATCAGGCAATTATCTGATGTCTCTATATATAACCGATGAAGCAACCAGGTCTGATTCATTGTTTATCTGGAATATAACAGTGTTGGATGTTGATCAAAGTATAATGGTTGATAGCCTGTATCCTGTTGAGGGAGAAATAGTTATAGCAGAAGGGGATTCTCTGGATTTTGTTATTTCGGCATACGATCCCGATGGAAATGATCTTGAATTTCAGTGGCTTTTGGATGAAATAGTTGTGGAGGATGATAGCGTTTATTGCTATATGCCTGACTACGACTCATCAGGAGAACACCAGCTTATACTTAGTGTTACTGATGGTTTCACACGAGATGATACAACCTTTATCTGGTCTATAACGGTTGAAGATATTGATCGTTATCCGGTTATCGACAGCTACTCTCCCGACGATAATTTATTGACTGCAGCAGGAGGAGAGGAGTTGGAATTCTATCTGGTTGCATTTGATCCCGATGGAGATGTATTGGAATTCCAGTGGTTTATTGATGATAATCTTATATCAAACGATTCTATTTTTATTCATTCAATTAATCTCATGGGTAATTATGAGATCAGGGGTGTTGTCTCGGCGCAGGGATTGGCTGTTTCTCAAAGCTGGCAAGTTGAAATTACCACAGATTCAGATGATGATTCTATCCCACTGAAGACATTCCTTGCACAGAATTATCCCAATCCTTTTGGGGTTGGATATGGAAACCGGTCTTGCATAACTACAATTGATTTCACTATTGCAGAAGAGAATAGTAATATCAATCTTACGATATATAATGCTAAAGGTCAACGCGTTAAAACATTGCTTGATAGTCGATTGGATCGAGGACGATATTCCATTTCCTGGGATGGTCATGATAGTTATGGTAATGTTTGTAGATCGGGTATCTACCTGTATAGGTTAAAAACGAGTAATCGAATATATACTAAGAGATTGGTGATAGTAAAATAATCTTAACAATAACAAACCCGAGTCGGGCTAGTGCTTGGTTGTATGTCTTACAACATCTAGTCAGCCCGACTCGGGTTTATCAATAAAGTGAAAAAAAATTGCTAAACATTCTTGTAACGCTATTATAAACGTTTTATTTGCTATTAGACTTCTGTTTGACCTTTATGTCCTAATTGCTTGTACCCCAAATGAATACGTTAAGGGAATGTTTTAAAGCATTAACCCGACTCGGGTTTTATGCAGATTGTACAACAACCACAGAAATGCTAACCCGACTCGGGTTATGAGTTCCGTTAGACTACTAAAACTCTATTTCAGCCCGACTCGGGTTAACAAATTATCGTAACAACAGCATCTTCTTGACTGATACAATTTCGCTCGTGATCATCTTGTAAAAATAAATCCCACTTGCTGCTCTGCTGCCATATCTATTGCTGCCATCCCAATAAATCGAATGATAGGCAGCTTCAAAGTATTCATCCGTTAAGATATCAACAATCTCTCCACGAATGTTGTAGATTATTATTTTAACATTATCTGCTTTATTCAAGGCAAATGAAATGGTTGTACCGCTGCCACGAAGGTTAGCAATAGGATGAAACGGATTTGGATAATTACCAATCAGGTCGGTGACTAAAGGTATCTCATTCTCTTCGCTATCAGAGAAATCTACTGTTAAAGATAGTGTCTCAGTTGGATCAGACTCACCATTGTCAAAATAGGCTGTGAGGTAATATTCATAGACTCCATTGGGTAAATCGAGATCGACAAAGGTTGTATCAGATTGGTGCATTAAGCCGGTAATACAAACACCATCACGGTAAAGTAGAAGACCCTCAAATTCTCTCTCTTTTGTACTACAATCCTTTGAGACCGTTAGTTCTCTTCCTGTATCAAATAAGTCCCAGTTTAAATATACATCATCTTCTATCACTTCTCCGGAGAATCCGACAGGTGTCTGCAGATAGTCCAATTCAACATCCATCTCTGATATGATATTACAAGTAATCATAACATCCTGGGTAATAGAGCCATAAGCTTCAAGGGTTGTTGTTACTTCATATAACCCTGCAATCAAAGGAATATTAAAGAAACCGTTCTCATCAGGATTGAAACAATGTGGGCCAGCCAGAATCTCTACATCTTCAACAGCTCCGGAACCACCATTTAATGAGATCATACCTTGTAAAAATCCAAACTGATCGGAATTACCATTACTTAGATAGACATCATCAATATCCCAGTAATTTATATTATAGGAGTTTCCATCAAAAACAAAAGCGAATTGAAACTCAGATGAGCCCACATCGGCAGTTGATATAGATAATGTTTCAACATAAGCAGAAACTGATTCTGCAGGGAATTGATGTGCTGTATGCCAATCTACGCCATTGGATGTGGTTTGAATGAATAGATTATAATCTCCATTGAAGTGACTTATATAATTCTTGAATTCCAATTCCAACTCAAAGGATCCTAACGTGTTAATAATCGGTGAGATCAAACGTTGAATCCCATTATTGTTGGGTGTCCAAGAGAACTCTGCCTCCGGTTCATCACCGCCTGCATTACCATATTCCCCTGTATGCCAGTTTGTCCCACCGGTTGTCTCCCAACCTGGAGGTGGAAATGTATCAAAATGCTGTTCAAAACTAACCGGGATCATAGAAACCGGGATAGGGAAAACCCCGCTGTTCTCATAATTGTAAGCACCCGTTATCTCCCAATTTAGATAAGCTGTGTGTCCAATCGGGGTGTTCTCTTCCGAGGTTAATTGAATCGTTATGCTGTTAGAACTACCAGCCTCAATATAATCGATCTCATAATCACTCTCGGATATCGTTACATATCCACTGTCTGTTTCAATAACCAGATCAATATCATTCAGCTGAGATCCACCCTCATTGTAGAAATAGATTTGAGCATCCGCTGTCTCACCTGGATCCAATAGATTATTTTCATCATCCACATAATAGGATTGATATAGAATGTTGGGGGCATTAAGACGATAACAGAGACTCAAAATCCAATCTCCCGACTCACCGGATAACTCAATTTGCATATCTACAATATGTTGATCAGGACAATGCTCACTGACTGATATCTCGAAGGGTTCATCATTGATCGCAGAATTGTTGCCAGGTATGTCTGTATAATATGATGTATCATTCAGAATCTCAATATATTCATCATCACAACTAATTGTAGCAGAGAGATAACCGGATTCGTTATTGCCGAGGTTGCTAACTTCAATGTAAACATCGGCATCTTCACCATAGTCGAATTGTGTGTTCTCATCTCCACTATCAGCAATGATTTCATTAACAACAAGATAAGGTTCATCCTGATTAATCGGTGCACCTGTAAAAAGTATAGCCATCTCATCTTCAAGCTCTTTACAGGAGGTTGGATAGATATTGTTCCAGGTGTATTGCAATCCTGTATCTGATAGATGATTTTCGATGCCTACAGTTGCATATAAACCATGCTCAACACCCCAGCCATACTGTCCCTGATCGACATTGTTGACGATCTTATATTGAAATTTGATCTGGCTATTGCCGTTCATGGCTGGATATTGAAAATAATCATAGAGAATAACCTGAAATGTTTCCATCGCATAATTATATTCATTGGATACATTATCCCATTGCACCACAAAGCAGTTATTGGCAGCATCATGATAATAGGATACCTCATTTTCCGATACCATAAGATCATCCCAGAAGGGTGCAATAATTGGTGAAGGCCCGTTTGAGCCAGGTATTGTCCAGTTCATAAAGCTCTCGGAATCTGTAGATCCAGGTGCTATCCAACCATTAGAACAGATGGTTAACTGATCATAAACTATATCGTAAAATTTGAAATTTATCGGAAGGAATATTGTTTCGGAAACACCACCATTACCATCATCAGAAAATGCCAGCGTTGTTCCTGCACCACCATTATCTGGGTTCGTCTCAATCCAATTATAAACAGGTGCATCCACGTATGAAACATCGTCATCATCATAGCAGTAATAACCACCAGCATCAGGTCCCAGAGGATCAGTGATTTCAGCTTCACCTGTGTAAATAAATATTGGCCATGTCTGAATCAATCCCGACTCCGCTTCTATTGTTAGGGTAATTGGGATGGACATGTTGGGTAACATATTGACAGATATATCAATATTGGCCGGATTTGCCAGGTTATCAATAGAACTCATTGGTTCCAGTTGACTGCAGCTAAAGGTTGGATTGGTTATAACAACCTCGTTATTTTCACAACTCAACGTAGCTGTAAAATTCTCTGCCGCTACATCGCCCATATTGGTGACTGTAATTGAAACATCAGCATTAGAATCAGGTTCAATAAATCCGGTCTCATTGTTGATCTGAATTTCCTGCAGTCTTATATCAGCTCCGGATACGGACAAATCAATGTGATCATGCCAGGTATCCAAACCGTCGGATATTGTTAATGATAGATTAATCGGCGTGTTCCCGGGGATAGATTGGGCAATGGAAATTTGAAAGGTATTTGTAGATTCAGACTGCTCTCCCGGTTGTATTGAACCGTATGAACAGGTAGCATTGGTTATGTTTATATACTCGTCAAATGTTGACAATTCTGCCGTTACATTATCCAAATTATAAGAGAGATAGTTAAACAATTGAACCCCAAGCTCAATATCTTCACCTGGATTCGGAAGCTGATCATTATTTCCGTTGGAATCATCAAATATGATCTCTCCGGTAGTAACCGTTTCTGCGTTAAATCCCATAGAAATATCCGCCTGATAGGGAATAAAATTGTGGTCACTAATTGTTAATTTATAATCATTTTCTTCCAGCAGGTTGGATGGAATTTGCACCGCCCCATTGCTATCTGTGTAATATAAGATTGGATCGGATGAATCCTCTGCCAGCAGAGAAACCCAGGCGTTTTTTAACGGATTGTTGTTGGGATCAGAAACAGTTATGACCAGATATTGGTTGTTGAGATTATAGAGATCAGGATGTGAAACTGATAATTGCTGAGGTATTCCTGTCCAGATAGACATGCCAGGATCGCCCATCAGGTTATTCCAATATGAGAATTGGTGGACAGCATTACTGGGATTGCCGGGATAATTTAATGACAGATTCAATTTACCTCTGGCCAGAGCTGCGCCCATGTTGTAAAGACTATCCGGGAATATCCCATAATATATTCCGGCATCGACACAATTATTAAAACAGGTGTGCGTATTGCCTGTTGCTGTTGATATAGCGGCGATAGCACCCTTGGGAGAGGTTGGAGTTCCAGCCTTAAAAAAAGCCTCACTTATGCTGTCCCAGGTGCCTTCAAAATCCCCTGTATTGCAGGTTAGCGCGGTAGCAACCGGTAGCATAAATCCATTATTCAGCGCTTCTATATAGTAATTACTCCATCCACTCATTCCACCAAAACCTCGATAGTTGAAGAATAATCGCCCATCGTTGATATTGTTGGTCATCAGCGTTGGCCAAGCTCCACTAAACACTTCCGTAACTTCTATATTTGGTGCGTATTGATTCATCATGGTTTCCACATATATTTTTGTGTCAATTGTGGATGGGCCAGAAGCTGACGGATCACCTACTACAACAGCTTTATCATACCAATCAGTGTTACCCATATAAGGTGTTTTCTCATAATTAAAAATCTTGGCTATTACTGTTTGCAGCTCAGAAATAGAGTTGAAAGACATCCTGCCGATAAATATATCCGCGATCATATCATCACCTTCGAGCTCTGTGTAATAATGATCTCCCTCTCCGTTATAAGAACCTCCATCCATATGACCTGTAGGGATACTGAAAGCACCTCCAGCATCACCAACCAGACATACAAATTCCGGTGGGTTCTCCCAATTATCATAGGCGTTCTGAATATAGTTCTTAATTGATCCCAGAGATGTACCGGTTACCATTGTTGTTGCGGTTGTTACATTAAAACCTTTCTCTTTCTTCCAATCGGTCAGCAGTGTAAGATATTGGATAACATCGGAGTTATTCGGACAGATAAATAGGTAGCTGGGATCTTGAAATTCCGTATCTCTGTTATTTTCAACGTAGTTCAATACAGTAGATTTGTATAATTTGGAGAAGGTTTTAGATATTTTACCAGATGATTCCTTTCGATTAATTCCTCCACTTCCGCTTGTTGTAATAGAGATCTTAACATTGGTTGTAATATCAAGTTTCTTTGTTTTCGGATCATAGGAAAATGGTTTAATAACAACGGGGACAATTCTTAAATCTCTCATTATAAAAGGATCACCCATCTCTATCTGTTTGGATGGGAATATTTCGCCATTCTGGTAGAATTGATGATCTGTAACAAAACTATAATCTTTTCTGATACTTTCACTTATAAGCTCTTGTCTTGGATAAGGAATAATGTTGTCAACTCTTACAATTTGTCCATTTTCTACAGATATCTGGGGTGTTCCAATATCAGGGATAGCGATGAAGGTTGTGAAAATTGGTAAGTCAGGTTTACCAATATCCAGGATTTCACCGGCAAGAGGATGAGATATCCTGGTGTAATTCTCACCTTTTTCATAAATTTCTTCCAACTCATAACCATTAAGGTGGAATGTAAATTCAGTTTGGTCGGAGGAAGATCGATTAAGTTGAAATAGGTTTTCATTTTGATCAAGTTGAACCCAATTTGCTGACAAGTGTAAACAAAATAACGTTAAGAATATGGCGAATAATGTTCTTTTCATAAACTTTCCTTATATTAAGAGATTTAGATAATATTTTTATGCATAAAATATTCCAAAGGATAATAAATCTATTGATGAAGATGGGGAAGAACCAATATTGGCATTATCCCGAAATTGGCTATAGAAATATTTCTGTTTTATACTCAAATCCTTTTATTTGCCCGATAGTTATAACTATTTATAATAATGAATAGAGCTACCGCGAATGAACGCAAAGAGGGTGAAAATTGCGAAGAGCGAGGAAAGGAGCTGCCACTAAGTCACCAGGGCACAAAGGAGAAAAAAATAAAGAATAAAGACTAAAGAAAAAAGAATCCCCCTTCGCCAAGGCTATGGAGGATCTGCGAAAGAAAAAAAGCGGATTAAGAAAAAGTTTGTGAGATCGAGCGATTGTTTTGATTATTCAGATTAACACCG
>CAYYLA010000040.1:0-14427 GCA_964441785.1 uncultured Candidatus Cloacimonadota bacterium
CCCTGATGATTGCCGGACAGGGAATTGTCCGCACGGGGGCGCTGGAACCCGTGGTGTTAGTGTTTGCCTTTAGGTTTAGATTTGAATTTATCCAAACTGATAGAGATAATGATTACTCCTATCCCAATTATCTGGATATAATTCAGCTGTTCCTGCAAAGTGAAATAGGCTATGATAGAGGCTATTACCGGTTTTAGATAAAAGAACATGGACCCACTTGCTGCTGGGATGTGTTTCAACGCTTCAAAGAATAATAGATACGCTATACCGGTAATGAAAATACCTAAATAAAGTAATGGTAAAATCATGTCTGTCTGGAGTCTAAAGGTTAAATCTTTCCCTAAAACTAATGATGCTCCAACAAGGATGATTGATCCAATAATGAACGAAAAACTGTTTAAAACCATGTTGCCATATTCTTTTACATATTTTTTTGATAAGACAGTATAAAGCCCGAAGGATATAGATGATAACACACCGAAAATCACTCCTATCAATATATTTCTTGATTCCGAAAGATGCAGATGCTCTTGACTCAGGATCAGCAATAGACCAAAGATTCCCCCTGATATACCAATGATCTTACTGATATCCAATCGTTCTTTTAATAAAATTCTGGCAAAAATTGCTACAAAAATCGGATTTGAGCTGATTATGATTGCAGATAGACCTGCCTTTCCGTAATGAATAGACAATTGTAGTAAAAACATGCTGATGGTTACATTTACAATACCGGGTATGGAAATTTTCAGCATATCTAATGGTTGTAAAATACGTTTGCTTTTGTGAAGTTGATTAATGGCAAACGGTAGGATTACCAGTCCACCAATAAGAAAACGGTAGGCTGCAATTGCATTGGGTGATATCTCTGAGCCAATTGTCTTGGAAACAACTTCCAGGGTTGACCAGAAACAAATAGTTATTAAACAGAACAGGTAGCTCCGCAATTTTATACTCATCAACGTCCTCCTTAACAAAAAATTACTAATCTGTTGTCAGTAAAAATCTGTCAATAAGTATGAAGCAAAAAACGGCAATGTAAAATATAGTTGACAAAATGTAAAGCAAACTTTACATGACATTGAGGTTTTGATGAAGAATAAAATCAAAGAGTATCGTTTTTTTAAGGGTGAGATTACTCAACAGCAGCTGGCAGAAGCGGTTGGTGTGTCCAGACAGACTATTCATGCGATAGAGCATGATAAATTTACACCATCGGTTAAACTGGCAATGCTGATTTCTCGATTTTTTCAAACTACAGTAGAGGAACTTTTTATCATGGAGAAGAACAATGAATAAGATCTTTATAGGCTTAATAATAATTGGTCTAATAGGTGTGATCAGTGTTTTGCTTTTAGGCACAAGGGGAGCATATATCTACAATGTTGCGATTGCTTTATTTGCTTTAAAGAAAGGTCGATTTGATGAGCGAGAGCTCCTGTTGAATATGCGAGTGTTTGTTATAACAATCTCTATTGCAATTTTGACATTTATAACCTTCTATATTGTCTCATTTTTTCAAGTATTACCGCTGATTTTATCAACGAGCTGGTTTGGAATAATCATTGGATATGGATTGATTATCGGTGGTATTTCAGGATTAATAATCTATAGAACGGATTGGAGTTAAAATGAAATGTAATGGAATCTATTATGATGAAAGAAGAGGAAAGAAAACACAATGTGGAGCGATTTTATCTGATAGGATGATATTTTGTCCAAGGTGTGGTAAAGAGACAGATGCTTTACGAGGGCCATTATCAGTGGGTGAACATTTAACAACGATAATTTCTGTGATGAAATCGATATCTTTTTCGTCCTACCTGATAGCTCTTCTTGTTGTTATTGCGGTTGGAAGTTCAATTATTATTGGAATGAAATTACTTGATTATTGGGCAGGGAATCTGCTTTATCTATGTTCAATACCTTTGGGTTTTACGTTATTAAGTTACATCAAAAAACGTGAGCAAAACCCTTCGGAGAGGTTTTCAACGGTATTCCGGCAGGAATATTTCAGATTGATGATATTTGTATCAATAAATTTGGTATATTTTCTCTTGCTAAAAATTCTATGTACAGGATTTCTGTTAGGCGTAGCAACAGACCCGTTGTTGCACATTGTACGTTTGATTCTGGTAATCTATTGGATGGTGATAATATCACCTGTTCCATTTTTAATATCAATGGGGAAGAGGAATGTTCCAGGTTTGATATATGCCAGTTATCATGCAGGTTATGAAACGCGTTGGCAGCAGTTTTATTTGTTGGTTGGATTAGGCATATTTAATGTAATAGGATTGTTTACAGTTGGATTGGGAGTAATTGTGAGCATATTGGTAAGTTATTTTATATATGCCGGATATATAAAAAAGATGATAGAATTTGATTTATATAAATAAGAGGCAGTGATGTTTAAAAAGAAAAAAGAGAAGAAAATTAAACGAAAGAAGAATATAATTCAGGAGTATGTTGAAGCGATATTATTCGCATTTGTTGTAGCGTTTCTCATAAAGAATTACATATTCCAGAATTTCAAGATTCCATCCTCATCAATGGAAAGCACAATGTTGATAGGTGATTATCTATATGGAGACAGGTTGAAATTCTATTTAACAGATCCAGAGCGAGAGGATCTGGTGATTTTCCAATATCCTGCAGATCCCGAGGAACCTGGAGAGCCAACGGTAGAGACACCTAATCCAGAATTGGGTAGGGATAATTATGCATTATTAATTAAACCGCTTTACTGGGATAAACAGAACAAAAAGGTGATCTGGCATGCCAGGAAAAATGTTGTGAAACGGGTTATAGGTTTACCCGGCGATACAATTCAGGTTGTAAATAAGCAGGTCTATATTAATGGTGAACTCTTCAGGGGTGGTTATGAGCAGTATATTGATGACAGGGTAGTAGCATACCAAAATGGTAAACTATACTGGAATGGAGAGCACATGGGAAGTCGTGATAATATGGGACCGGTTGTTGTACCAGAGGATCAGTATTTTGTGATGGGTGATAATCGTGATGTAAGTGCTGATAGCCGTTACTGGGGTTTTCTACCCAGACATGATATTACCGGGACACCATTATTCATCTTCTTCTCTTACGGAAAACCTCCTTACAAAAATATTGTTGATTATTATTATGAACGAAGAGGTTTAATTAATACAAAAAGTGAAGTTAGATGGGAGCGGATGTTTCATTTCTATTAAACTGAATATAGAGCAAATAATTTAGCTTAATTAGCTATTTTTTGTACAAATTTTTTATTGTAGGGGTCTGTAAAGGTTATATTGTAGCAGACTCCTTTTTCTGTATCCAATGTGTATGTTCCTTTTATCTGGTTAACAAAAATATCAATAAGTTCCATACCCAGGGATTTTCGTTTTTTATTCTTTTTGATAATTAAACCTACTCCATCATCACGTACAATCATATTAAAGGTTTGATCATTAACTTTTGTTATAGATATGGAAATCTTACCGTTTTCTCGATTTTTAAAAGCGTATTTAATCGAGTTGGATATGATTTCGTTCAGGATTAATCCGCAGGGAATTGCTGTTTTAAGTGATAAATGTATATCCTCAACATTATTATCCAGGTCGATTTTTGTGGAATCAGTATTATACGATCGCAACAGGTTAGAAACAAGGCTTCTGATATAGCTGCTTAAATCAACTTTAGACAGGTCTTTGTCTTCATAAAGTTTCTGATGAATTATGGCCATAGAGCGTACTCTATTTTGACTCTCTTTGAGCAGTTTAAGTGAGTTTTCATCATCTATGGTATTAGATTGGATATGTAGTAAACTGGAAATAATTTGCAGATTGTTTTTCACTCTATGATGGATTTCCTGTAGCATAACTTCTTTTTCCAGGAGGTTGTTTTTGATTTTTTCCTGGGCTTTCATAATCACGATAGCCCGGGCTATTTCGAAGGAAGTGATTTCGAAGATTTGTTTATCTCTAGCATTGTAAGCATCAGGATTATCATAGCTTTGAACAGCCAGAACACCTATTATTTCATTATCAACCTTCAATGGTGCACCAATCCAGACTTTGGCTGGCGTCCCATGTGTTTCAATCTGACCACTATTTTTCAAATCCATAATCATCTCTTCGGTTAACATCGTTGTTTTGCCTGATTTAAAAACCAATGCAGTGAGAGATTTATCCGAAGGTATGATATCGCTGTCTTTTTCATCATCATCAAAAGGTAGATAGAATGAATTGCTTTCTTTATTATACAACGCAATATAGAAATTCTTAGTATTGGTAATTTCTCCAAGGATGTCTTTTATTGATAACAAAAGAGTGTCGAGGTCTGGGGAATTAGTTGTGTTGATTGAAATTTTATGTAAAGCTTCTTCAATTTTTTCTATATGTCTTTCGGTGGTTACATCTTTAATAATTGTAAGTATTTTGGCTAGTTGTCCATTCTCAAAGATTGGTATTTTCCTGGTTTCTGTAAGGATGACTCTGTTAATAACATCATTGGATTCATGCTCGTGATTTGGGATTTTATTCTTTATCACATACTGATATTGATCATGTACACAATCTGGTAAAAATGGGAAGATATCATAAATATTTTTTCCAACAATATCGGTTCGATTGGTGATTTTCTGAGCCATATCACGACAGGCTTTATTGCATAAAACAATATTCAGGTCGAGATCGACAACATGGATAATCTCAGATAAAGCATCAATTGTAAGTTTATAATTCTGTTGGGAGCGTTTAAGCTCATTATTCGCTTCGATCTGAGGAGAAATGTCAATAATCACACCTTCTAATCCAGTAATGTTATTGTCATCATCTCTAATTATTTCCCCTTGTTCCCAAACCCATTTTATATTTTCTGATTTTGTGATGATTCGGTAAGATAGTATGTAGTCATCTAATTCTTCGGCTGATTCTTTAATCTCATCTCTGATTCTCTGTTGATCATCCGGATGGATAATATCATTATAGGAGATATTCAAATTATAAAGAAATTCTTCAGGTTTATATCCAGTTAACTCATAACAACCTTTGCTGATAAAACGTTTGGTCCAGGAATCATCATAATTACTTCTGTAAACAATACCAGGAATATTGGCTATTAGGGTTGATATTTTTCGTTCACTTTCTTTTAAATCATCAATTGCCTGTTTTCTCTCGGTAATATCCCTAATAATAAACAGGACTGAATCTAAACCCGCTGGCGCTATTCTGCCCTCATAGAAACATTTATCTTCATTTTGAATTAATGAATACTCGATAATCTGTATTTCCTGAGTTTTTATGGCATCTGCAATCTTTCTCTTTATCGAATCGAGAAATTCCTCTGAGAAATCCAGATCATCAATGTGCTTCATCTTCAAATAATCCGCTGAAAATAATAATTTCTCGGGATTATTAGCCTTAATGTCCAATAGAATACCTTCCTTATTGATATGGAAAACAATATCAGGTAAGGCTTTTAAAATTGCCTGATTCTTTATGTTTGTTGCCTGTAATTCATTCTGAATTTTGATACTATCAGATACATCTAGAAGGTATTGAGTAAAACCTGTTACTTTTTGATCTGCAAGGATTGGATTCATCAAAATTTTATAAGATTTATCAATACTTTTTGCATAGATTGTATCAAAAACACGTTGATTAGAAACAACTGAATTGTACAACATCTGCAATTTATCTTTAATTAAATTATCTTGAATAAGGCTTATTGGATAATCTCCAATTTTTGGATGTTTTCCTGTAAGGTCGTGGATCAAAATATTGTACGATTCATTAAAGAATTGTAAACAACCATCCCTGTCATGGACAGAAGCTATGAACTCTGGGTTTTGAAAGAATGAAACAAGTTGGGCGTAGGAGCTCTTCTGCTCTTCGATGGATGTCTGCAGTTCTGTGATGTCAGAAACTGTTCCCCAGGCTTCAATCAGTTTGTTGTCTTGAATAATTGTATTTACCGTCACAGAAAGATATTGTTGATTGTGGAGAGATTTTCTTATGATTTCAAATTTCTGATAATCGCTTTTACCAAAATTTAGGATTTTCTCATCGCTGATTTCAAAAAAAAGTTTCATTTGAGTAAGGGTTTTTCCAAGAATATCTTCAACTGACAATCCGAATAATGCAGCAAAAGATTTATTGCAACTTCTCAACTTAGATTGATATGTCTTCTCAATAAATTGTTCAGGAGGATCTGTTAAAGGGACTGGTTCATCCCTTCTGAAACACCATATTCCAATTGATGTGTTGTCGATAAATTCCGGCAAAAACTTGTTGAATTCATATATATGAGAAGCTTTGTTTTTATTGATATTATTAATTAAGAATGATAAATTCTGGAAATTAACTTCATAATCACTGTTGAAATATTCAACAATGGTGTTATCATTATGTGATGTAAAAATCTTCGAATTGATTTTCTCATCATATCGTAAACAAATATAGATAGTGTTTGAGTTATCATCAAATCGTTCATTTATCTTGCTTATATAAGAATATCCTTCATCGCCAAAACAAATGGTGATGTCGGGACTACTAACTGAATATTTCTTCAGATCGTTCTCATCTTTTATAAACTCTATAAAACAGTTTCTTGATTCCAAAAAACTTATAATGCTAGCGCGCTCTCCCGTATAACCATCTGCTTCTATCACAAAGCAATGAATCATAATCTCTCCCTGATTAATCCATACATAAAAAACTTTGCTAGTAATAACTTTGAAAAATGTAGATTATGTCAAATATTTAATAATTTTTTCAATTAATAGATTTAGCGATTATAAATATTTGCTTAGAGAAAAGGCTTATGATATGAACTCATAAGCCTTTATTTTTGACTATTTCATGTTTCTTAAAGCTTGTGCTATATTGAGTGCATTATCACCAATATGTTCGAAATTTTTCAGGATATCAATAAACAGAATTTCTGATTTAACTTCTGCACCATTTTTCAATCTATCCTGAGCTGCAGATTTTAGAATATCGCGGGATTGATTAATCTTATTTTCAAGTCTATAGGCGATATCAAGATCTCTTTTTTGCAGGTGTCCAAATTCGTTGACCTGATAAAAGTCGATGAAATCCATAACTAAATCAGCGAAGTCTTGTATTTCCTCGGTTGCTTTTTTATGCAATTTGATTTTTTTATCATATTTCCTCTGGGTTAGTATAATCAATTTCAAGCAACTGTCAGCAATGTTTTCCAGTTCGTTAGTAATTCTCATAAAGACATTAATATTGGTAAGATGTTCTTCACTAATTGATTCATTAGAGCAGAGGACCAGATATTTGGATATTTCTTCCTGCATCTGGTCGGTATAATCCTCCATCTTTTTTATTCGTTCTACCTCATCCCCCTTTTTCTGATCAGGATTGAAGAAAACATCCAGGAACATGGAGAACATTTCTTTGGTGATTTTTGCCATTTGGAGGACTTCACTTTTAGCAGTAACCAGATTAAATTGTGGAGTATTCTGGACTCCAGAGGTAATGTATTGAAGTTCATAGCGTCCAGAGATTTTCTCATCCGAACCTTTAACCAGTCGTTCTACCAATTTAGTAAACTGAGGTACAAAACCAATGAAAATAGTGGTATTTGTAAGGTTAAAAATTGTATGGAAGAGGGAAAGATTAAGTGGAAGATTGCCTTGGAGTGATGCATCCCAGGGCGCAATATGAAGAATAAAATCGAGGAAGTATCTGAAGATAAAGGTCATCCAGATAACACCGAAGAGGTTAAAAAGCAGATGAGCTCTAGCCGCTCGTTTAGCATTAGTTGTAGTACCTATTGATGCGAGGTATGCGGTGATAGTTGTACCGATGTTTTCACCCAGAACGATAGCAGCGGCGGTTGGGAAATCAATCCAACCTTTAAAGGCCATAGTAACGGTAATAGCCATAGCAGCACTTGAAGATTGAACGACAACGGTCAGTATAGTTCCAACCATTACAAAGATTAGATAAGATGCAAAACCAAGATTTGTATAATTCTGGAGGAAGGCAAGTACCTCAGGATTATGTTTAATATCGGGTACAGATTGTTTAAGAAAGGCTAAACCTAAGAAAAGGATACCAAAACCAACCAGGATTTCGCCAAATTCTCTTCTATTTTTATATTTAGAGAAGAAGAATGGGAATCCAACACCGATAATTGGTAAAGCTAAGGCTGTTATCTTAAACTTGAATCCTAAGAAGGAAACGATCCAGGTAGTTACAGTTGTTCCTATATTGGCACCCATTATTACACCAATTGCCTGCTGTAATGATAGTAAACTGGCATTGGCAAAACTGACCACCATTACGGTTGTAGCAGAAGAGGATTGAACAAGCGCAGTTATAACAAATCCGGTAAGAACAGCAGAAAAACGATTATTGGTTATATAATTTAATACCTGCTGCAGTTTGGATCCAGCAGCTTTTTGAATACCCTCGCTCATTATCTTCATCCCATATAAGAAAAGAGCAAGGGAACCAATTAATTTAAAAATCATCCCTATCATTTAATATCCCTTTGCGCAAATTTTAGATCAATTTTTCAGAAGCTTTTTATCCGTCAAATCATAAAATCTCGTTTATTTCATTTGATGGTTGGAATTTTGTATTTTTTGTTGTAATTAAAGGGCTTTATTGCATTAACTTTTTGAATGTATCTGAGGAGAAAATGAGGAAATTTATGAAAACTTTTGCGCGATTTATGCTTAAATATTTATTCCATGGATTAAGCAGTATTTTGAATATTGAGAATTAGAAAAAGCAGGATTATTTTGGGAATCCTGCTTTTCTATAATGAAACATGATATATCTTTTAGGATATGATAAATCGGTCAATTCTGGTTTAATCAGAGATTATTTTCTTTACTGACTCCACAAAGTTTTTAACCTTCTCAGAAATCTGGTCACGAATTTCTATAGTTCTGGCTAATTTATCTTCTTCTGATCCTTCTAAAGTAGCCGGATCATCAAAACCCCAATGAAGTCTGAAGCTGTTTCCTGGAAAAACCGGGCAACGTTCGCCATTGGATTCATCACATACTGTAATAACATGATTAAATGACTTACCTTCTCTAAGGAATTCAAAAACACTATCGGATTTGTTTTTTGAAATATCTATATCCATTTCTGCCATAGCGTTAACAGCATAGGGATTAAGTGTTCCAGGTTCCAAACCTGCACTTTCAACTTCAAAAAGTCCTTCACCATAATAATTTAAGAGAGCTTCAGCCATTTGACTTCTGGCAGTATTGCCAACACATACAAATAATACACGAATCTTTTTCATTATAATTATCCTTCAATAGTCTGATGTTTTATAACCTTGCCTTCTGCAATAAAGACAGTATCTTCTGCAATATTGGTAGAGAGGTCGGCAATACGTTCTAAATTTGATGAAATTTTATTTATCTGAATAGCTCTTTTGATCGTAGTTGGATCTTCAAGCATATAGGTGATAAGAATGCGATAAGTATCATCTTTAAGATCATCTACAATATCGTCATTAATGCAAACCTGTTTAGCCAGATCAGAATCTTCTTTCATAAAAGCTGCTAAAGAATCCTGAACCATTTTGATGGTAGCTTCTGACATAGCAGGGATATTTACCAAACGTTTAAAAATGGGTTTTCTGATAAGATATTCAGCACTATTGGCAATACTTACAGAAAGGTCACCCATACGTTCAAGATCATTATTCATTTTAAGGATCATAAGGATTGTACGCAGATTTTTTGCTTCCGGTTGATTGGTTGCAATTATACCAGTACAATCTTCTTCTATATCTATTTCCATTTCATTGACACTATTTTCCAAATCATATACTTTTTTAAGTTTTTCTTCATCTTTTTCCAGAAGGCCATCGATACTTAATTGAATCATTGTTTCAACTAATTTGGCTTCATCCAGAACTTTTTTCTTTAATTCTTGTATTTTATCAATAATCATTTTATTTCTCCTACTGTAAAACACGCTTATTTTTAAAGGTTATCGTTTTAAGTTTATCGTCTATCTGTTTAATTATTTCATCTGGTAACTGAGCATAGTTATTACGCTTAGTAATATCTTGGCCTTCATGAGTCATCCAGTTAACAAAATCAACCAGATTATGAGCTTTAGCTTTATTCTTCAGGAAGGTAAGATCCTTATAGATAAGTAACCAGGAAAAACTCGTAAGTGGATATCCATCAGCTACAGGTGTAGCCGTAAGTGATGTTTTGTTGGTTATTGGTGTTGTCAATTTTGCCGCATTTTTCAATGTAGTTGTAGATGGATTGATGAAAAAGCCACTTCTATTTCTAACAGATGCAATAGGCATATTGTTTGATAAAGCATAATTCATCTCAACATAGGCAATTGATCCAATATTATCTAAAAATTTATCTACCATTCCCTGGTTTCCTTTGGCTTCGATATTTTCAATCTCGATTTTATCTGTTATACCGATACTCTTGTTCCATGGTTTATAGGATTCGCTGAGATATTCTGTGAATATATGTGTTGTTCCACTGCCATCAAGGCGTTTGATAGGGATGATATTCAGTTCAGGTAAGGATATATCCGGATTTAGATCTTGGATCTGTTTATCATTCCATTTTGTAATATCATGCATGTATATTTTACTGATAATATCAGCATCAAGATTCAATGTTCCTTGAATATTGAGATTGTAACATATAGAAACAGCTCCAAGACAAGCGGGGATATGTAGAATTTCATCCATATCATTCATCTGGTCATCAGAGAGAGTAAAATCAGATGCACCAAAATCGCAGTTTTTATACATGATTCTTCTAATGCCGGCAGCTGATCCTATAGCCTGGTAGGTTATGGATACACCAGTTTCGCTATAAAATTCGTCAAACATCGCAGAATATAAAGGATATGGGAATGTAGCACCAGCCCCTTCAAGGGAAAATTTATCTATATTATTATCGCAGGATGATAACAGAATTGTTACCAGTACCAGAATTGAAAGTTTAGTAAGATATTTCATCTGTCCTCCTATTATTTGATACGACATTATGTTTTATAATGGTTCCGTTGGCAATAAAAATTGTAGACTCAGCCAGATTCGTACTGAGGTCAGCAATTCGCTCGAAGTTTTTGGAGATGTTGTTAACATGGAAAGCACTTTCAATGAGAGTTTTATTGGGTACAATTTCTTTTATCAGTGCTTTAAAGATATCACTGTTATAATTATCGATTACGGCATCACGTTTGCAAACCTCACTGGCCAGATCTATATTCTCATCAATAAAAGCATTGATGCTGGCTTTTAGCATGGTTTCTGTTTCCTGTGCCATTTTTGCAAGATTGATTAGAGAGCGGATATAGGAGTGATTTACAAGAAATACAGCGCTTCGTGCAATACCAACAGCAAGATCTCCCATTCGTTCAATATCATTGTTCATCTTCATTATCATCAGGATTGTTCTAAGTGGTTTAGCTTCCGGATGATAAAGAGCAATGAGATTGGTGCAAATATGATCAATCTCTATCTCGAACTCATTTACAACATCTTCGATTTGATATATCGTCTCAATCTTATCGATATCCTTTTCCAATAATCCTTGAAAACTCTTCTCAATCATACTAAGGACACGATAGGTTTGCTCAATCAGCAACTTCTTAAGCTCAGCTAACTTATTATGTAGCATAAAAATCTCTACCCGAAAACTCCACTGAGGTATGCTTCAGTTCGTTTATCTTTAGGAACAGTAAACATTTTCTGTGTTTCGCCGAATTCTACCAATTCTCCAAGATACATGAATGCAGTAAAATCAGATATCCTACCTGCCTGAGCAATATTATGTGTCACGATGAGGATAGTAACCTTATTTTTAAGCTCCAGACACAGTTCCTCGATTTTTGCTGTAGACTGAGGATCCAATGCGGAGGTTGGTTCATCAAGAAGGATGATATCTGGATTATTTGCCAATGCTCTTGCAATACAGAGACGCTGTTGCTGTCCCCCGGAGAGTGAAAATGCAGATGTGTGAAGTCTATCCTTAACTTCATCCCAGAGCCAGGCATTTCTAAGGCTTTTTTCAACAATTTCATCAACAGAACTTTTCTTCTCACCTCTTATATTCAATCCATAAGCAACATTTTTATAGATTGATTTTGGGAATGGATTAGGACGTTGAAAAACCATACCAACATTAGTTCTAACTTCAGTAACATCAACTTTTGATCCGTAGATATTATCGCCATTTAGTAAGACTTTACCCTTAATCTTTGCTTCAGGGATAAGATCATTCATGCGATTAAAACATCTAAGCAGAGTAGATTTACCACAACCTGATGGCCCAATCATTGCTGTAACTTTTTTATCATAAACTGGAATATTCACGTCTTTTAAAACATGATTATCACCAAACCATAGGTTTAGATTTTCTGTACTTATATGTGCGTTATTTACCATTTTCTTTTCTTCCTTATATTGTATCTTATTATAATTGCAACTGCACTTATCAGCAGAACCATCGCCAATAATACAACTGCAGTACCATAGGCAATTGGCACCTGTTTATCAGCATGACTTCCCTCTGTTAACAAAGCGTAAATATGATATGGCAGAGCCATTACTTCATCCATAACAGACGTAGGAAGTACACGGGTATAGAATGTTGCAGCGGTAAAGAGAATTGGAGCTGTTTCTCCTGCTACTCTTCCAACACTGATTATTGCACCTGTTAAGATATTAGGAAGTGCTGTTGGAAGAATTACTCTCAAAATAGTTTGTCTCTCTGTTGCACCCAGTGCGAGAGATGCTTCTCTAAAATCTCTTGGTACAGTTCGGATAGCTTCTTCACTTGCATTGATAATTACAGGGAGAGCTAGAATCCCAAGTGTAAGAGATCCAGACAGGATGGAGACATCAAAGTGGAACATGCGAACAAACACAGTTAGCCCAAAAAGACCATAAATAATTGAGGGAACACCAGCTAGAGTATTGATTGCAACACGAACAATCCTGACGAGCCATGCGGGTTTAGCGTAACTGGTTAAGAAGATAGCAGAAAAGATACCCAGGGGAAGAGCAACCATCATCGAAAAAACAGTTAACCAGAATGTACCTACGATAGCGGGAAAGATTCCACCTTCAGTCATAAATCTACGGGGAGACTGGGTAAGGAATTCCCAGCTGATCATTTTACCACCACGAGAAAAAATAACGTAGAGGAATAAAACCAGGAAAATAGCTGTGATAGCAATGAAGACTCTGAGAAGATTTATTCCCAGAAATTCGGAAAGTTTTCTTCTATTCATTATTTTTTCCTCCTTCTAACAACGAATTCAGTGATAAGAATTGAGATGAAGGTAATTACAAATAACACGATAGAGATACCGTATAAAGCGTGGAAGTGTGGACTTCCAATAACAGTTTCACCCATTTCGGCAGCAACTGCGGCAGGCATAGGTCTTACCGGTTGGAAAAGGTTGGTTGGGATTTGTGCAGCACCACCAGCAACCATTAGAACTACCATAGTCTCACCAACTGCGCGACCAAATCCAAGGATAATACTACTCATAATTCCAGATTTAGCTGCTGGGATCACTACTCGTAAAATAGTTTCCCATTTATTTGCACCAAGTGCAAGCGAAGCTTCACGTAAATTTTTTGGAACAGTTGATAATGCATCTTCAGACATACTTGATATAATGGGGATTACCATAACACCAAGAATAATTGAAGCAGAAAATACATTCAATCCTGTAGGTACTTTAAATATTTTAATCAGGAATGGGGATAAAAAAGCCATACCGAAAAGACCATAGATTACAGATGGGATACCAGCGAGAAGCTCGATGATAGGTTTAAGAATCTCTTTTGTTTTGAACCCTGCAATTTCAGAAATATAAACAGCAGATCCAAGACCAAAAGGGATTGCTATAATCAATGCTCCCAGGGTAACCAGAAAGGATCCGGTAATCAGGGATAAAATCCCGAAATCTGCTGGATCATGGGTGGGATGCCAGGAAGAACTTGTGAGGAATTCTTTTAAACTGATATGTTGAAAAATGGGCAATCCTTCATAGAAGATACTCAGGATTATCCCGAATAGAAAAACAATAGTAAATATTGAGGAAACATAGGTTAATGTTTTAAAAGAAATTTCTTTGAAATTATTCATTTCTAATATCCTGTTTAGTGAATTTTAAGATAACCCTGATTGACAACGATCTCCTGACCTTCGGCTGATAGAATAAAGTCGATAAAATTCTGTGTACTTTGATCAGCTGATTTCAGGGTGTACATATAAAGGAATCGGGTTAACTTATAGGAATTATCGTGAACTGAAATATCACTTGGATTTACTCCGTCGATAGCTAATGTTTTAATCGCATCGGAGAAGGTGTAGCCGTATCCAACATAACCAATAGCACCTGGTGTATTACCAACAGTTGTTGCTACAGCATTATTGGATGC
>CAYYLA010000041.1:0-14210 GCA_964441785.1 uncultured Candidatus Cloacimonadota bacterium
GAATTTTATTTTAATAGATATATAGAAAATAGTAATTCCTATAGAAAATAAACTTTCTAATTTTTAATTTATTGAATTTAAAATATTTGAAATTTAAAACGACGTGCCTCACTTAATTGTCCCTTTTGTTGCTCTCCATCACCCATTAGAACAAATACATCACTGTCGATCCCCTTAATCTTGTTCCCTAAAGCAAACCCACAGGCTGCGGAAAGTCCTTGTCCAAGATTACCACTTGCCCATTCAATTCCTGGTACATCTGGTTCAACATGACCCTCATAGATACTTCCACACAATCTGAAATAGGCAATAGCTTCTTCTATGGGGAAATAGCCCTGCAAATCAAGTGCAGAACAGGCAGCCGGCGAAACATGTCCATGACTGAAAATAATCTTATCCCTGGCATCCCATTCAGGATTCTTTGGATCAATATCTGCCATGTTAAGAAGTGTGATCAAAAAATCTATTGTAGACATCGAACCACCTGGATGGCCTGATTGTGCAAGAGATGTCATGTGTAAAATTGCAGATCTAGCTTCAAGGGTCTGCTTTTTTAAATTTGTCATCTCAGCGTCAGAAAACTTTTCTCTCTTTAAATTCATGTTATCTCCATATCTAATTTTTTTTGAATCATATTTATGGAAATGACATATAAGTCAAGCTCTATGTAATTGTATGATTAAATTATCATTTTCTGAATCTTCAATACATGTTTATGGGAAATGGAAGGTAGTGTTATTGTGCAGATAAATTTATTGAATGATACGGAAAAACTGGCATCCCCATCATGTTTTATTAAAATCAATTTTGCAATTGATGTTCCCAGCCCTGTTCCATTTTGTTTGGTAGAGTATCCTGGTTGGGAGATTTGTGATATCTTTTCAATCTGATGATTAAGACTGTTTTTTATTTGTATTTCCACTAATCTATCCCGCTCGTTATAATTAACTGAGATATCTATTTTATCATTCAGATTTATCTCATCTAAAGCATTATTGATTAGATTGCATAATGCCATCTCTAACAACTTTGCATCTCCATTTACATAATAAGGTTCATCTGTTGGATTGAATGTGATATTATCAAGCATTGGATGATTTATATAAAGGCTTATTGTTTTGTTGATAAGCTTCTTAATATTGATTGCCTGCATAGTATAATTATTCATTTTTGATAGATTGGTCAGGGTTTTAGTCGTGTTTGTAAGTTCCTGAATAGTCATGTACAATTGATCAACTATCTCCTGCTTGTCTGTTTCCTCTTCCAATCTATTTTGGAAATCATCCACCTGAAGCCTGAGTAATATGAGTTTGTTCTTCAGATCATGAGATATTCTCTGAATTATCAAATATTCATTTATGTTGGACATTTCGTAAATTTGCTGTCTCATAAAAAGAAACTTTCTTGAGATCAATAAATGATGATCAAAACTAATCTCCTTTAAAACTGATTTTGCATCTTCATATTCCCGAGAAATCCGCTTTGGTAATTTGTAGATATCTTTCAAGCGTCCAATGATATTCCATATATGAATATCTTTTGTTATCGAAAGAATGATGAAGTAACTGTAATTGGGGCGAAGGTAAGGAAACGATATTTTCTGATAAATTATGATGAAAGCTAATAGCAGTATAATATCCATGAGTAGGATTATATAGAAATATGGACTTAACTCATTATTTTTTGTGAGAGTAATTAAGTTTAAGTTATATTTCTCTTTATCCTTTGATTTATAATAAAATCTATCATAGTAATTTAAAATGTGACTATTAGGGTCGAAATTATCAATCTCTATAACCAGATCCAACTCATTATTCAGTAATCCGATATCAATCATATGATAATGCTCACCAAACAACGTTATCCCATTATAATTGAAATAATTAATCTGGGTCTCTATATTGCCTTTTTGTTTAAAAATCAGGTTAAAATCCAGATCAAAATTCTGTTCACACAATCTACCATTATTATTGTCTACCAACACGATACGATTGTTGTCAAATCCCAGATATAGAGCATTGTAATATTGAATGTTAGTTTGAACAACAGTATTTTTGGATAAATCCCAATTAAAGAGGTTCTTGAAGTGATTGTCATAATTAGTGAAAAATCCTATCAGCAGAGAATTAGATTCCCTGAGGTATGTTATTCTGGGATGCAAATAGTGTTTTGGTATTGAAAAAACAGCTTTTTTCCCGTTTATCTGCTTTGTATTTCCTTTGTTATCTAATATATAGATGCGAGTTTCTGCTGTAGATCCCTCTTCGTCCTGCTTTCCTAAAGATGCTTCATAAGCAGGTGAATACATAGGCAAAATGATTTCTTCCTTCTTATCTCCATCAAGATCGGTAACAATAATATTGCTGTTTATCTCTGGTGCATAATCTCGCTCCCAAAGCAATTTCTTTTTGGTTGGACTATAACATAAGAGTTTAGAATTTATGAAGCGATGACCTAGAAGTTTTATCAATAAATCATCATTTCCATCGTCATCAGAATCCACTTGTCCAATGATGAAAGGAGCAACAAATGTATTGTCCATTAACTTGTAAGTGTCATTAAAGCATTTGCTGTAATAACCTTTACGGCTATGATAATAATACATTGAATCAAAATCTTTGGTTGAAATCTTGTCCGGTGTTATCGTATTGATTTGGGCTAATAGTTGATTAAATGACTCGCTTTCATAGACCAGGTTAAGGCTTTTACCAGTGAATATTTTCTGAAAAAGATTGAATGAGATCTTAATCTCAAAACTATTTTTTCTCTGTTCTGAAAGTGTAACTACATCATTAGAATCATCAAAACTTATTCTGTATTCATTATCACCGATTTGTATTTGAGGGATAGCATAGATTGAGTCGAATAGGGAATATGTATAAAGATGATTCAGATCATATTCAATAGATGTCGATCGTTTGTTGAAGGCGATAATCCAATACTCATTTTCATTCTTTATGAGAACTGAGTATATAAAATCAGATGTTTTATCTTCATAAAAATCAATAAATTCACCATTAATCTTGGAAATTCCTAGATAACCAGTTAGATCTAGTTGGGTAATGCTTCCGGTTCCGGTGTTATTCAAATAATATGAAGTGGATTGATGGTTTGGATAACATGTTAATAAATCCCAGGCTTTATTATCCTTCAAAGGGATAAAGGAATTCCAATGACTTAAATGTTTGATTGTACCTTTCAATCCGTTTTTATATCGAAACATTGATTGTGGATTTAATAAAAAATATAGTATTGAGAAGAATATTATTATAAAGATCAGGTACCGTACCCTCAAAATCTTCTCACTTTTAAAATACATCAGCCTCTCCTGGAATTATTAAAAAAACAATAATACCTTTTAACTGATTCTTGTAAACAAGATAAATTATTTTTATAAACTATTTGCCGTTTCTGTTCAATTTTTTATAGATCGTAGTTCTATCTATGCCAATTTTTTTTGCTGTAGCCGAAACCTTTCCACTGTTATTATCAAGATGATATTGAAGATATCGTTCTTCAAAACACCGTATCGCTTCACTGTAAGATTCGATTTCAAACATCTTCAGAAGATTGTCTTCACCATATGATAACCCATGACGTTTCTTCTCAAATTCGTCCATTATGTTGTCACAGTTTATGGTTCGATTCATTATACAGATTAATTCACAGAATTTCATTAATTCGCGAACATTACCTGGCCAATGATAGGTAAGCAGTTTATCTTTTAACTTTGTAAAATCCTCTGTGACGGGACAATTATACTTAAAATTGTTTACTTCGAAGAAATGTTTCATCAGAAGTAGGATGTCATTTCCACGTTTCCTCAAGGGTGGGATTGTGATCACATTTCCTGATAATCTAAAATAAAGATCTTCCCGGAATTCTTTATCTAAAACCATCTCCCTTAAATTCTTATTGGATGCAAAGAAGATTCGGACATCAACCTTTTTTGACTTTCCACCTATGACATTTATCTCTTTGGACTCAATTGCTCGTAATATTTTTGCCTGGGTTGCATAGGTAAGATTTGAAATTTCATCTAAAAAAAGTACACCCTTGTCTGCCTTTTCGAAATAACCCTTTTTATCCTCTTTTGCATCGGTAAATGAACCCTTTAAATGTCCAAATAATTCAGAATCTACTAAACTTTCAGGTAATCCCCCTGCATTGACTCTTATAAATGGCTGTCCTGCCTGTGGAGATTGCCAGAATAGGTTGGATGCGACAACCTCTTTTCCGGTTCCTGTCTCTCCAACAATTAATACATCAACATTGTGTTTGGCGAAAATCTTTATTTTTTTCTTTAAATCAAGGATTTGTGGAGATTCACCGATGAAAGGATTACTATTAAGGAGGCTGTTTCTTAATATTATATTGTTTCGTTCGAGATTTCTATTTCTATCTTTCTGGCTTTTTAGCAATATAGCTGATTTAACATCTGCCAGGAATTTATCTATATTAAATTCACCAGTCTTCTCTATAAACGTAAATGCCCCTAATTTCATTGCAGTAGCTATCTCAGATCGGGAAGCTTCTCCTGATAACACTATAACCTGTGATCTGAATCGTTTATCTTTAGATATCGCCTCAAAAACCTCTAATCCACTTAATTTGCTGTTATTTAGTTTTATATCCAAGATTATTAAATCGGGTTTATAGATGGAGTATTGATCAAAGAAATCATCGCTATTATGTACGTATTTAACGCCATAACCGTTCCTGGTTAAGATTGAACTATAATATCCTGCTAATCTAACATTGTCTTCCAGAATAAAAATTTTCATATTATCCTCTTAAAGTATTAAAAAAAATTATCTTTATTATAATTTACAAAGCAAATACAATACCAAAAGTCATTAAATGTCAGATTAAGGGAATATTATTTGTAATACCTTAAATGATAAGAAATTAGATATTTCACTGTTTCATAATAAATGTAGTAAATATGATCGCTTCTTAATTATTTCAGATTATGTCGACAAACATCAACAAAAAAGTGGAAATTTTTCCACTTATTGGCTCTTTTGTGGCTCTTATTGATGCTAAGTCCTTGTTTTTTGGTGATAGATGTTTTGGTACATTATTTGCTTTATTTATTAAATGAGGAGAGTGCTATGAAGAGTTTTAGATTTGTTTTTTCTCTGGTGTTAATTCTGATAATCGTTTACTTGCTCGTTAAAGTAAATGGTGAAGAGTTAGACAATGAGTATATATCAAAAGCACATCTTAATATCGTTGCTATATCCATGGTTTTTCTTGTATTGTTTCCAGATTTCTTTTCGTTTCTGTTTTTGATCTCAGGAATTGTTCTGGCAATGTTCTGTACTAATGCAGTATGTGTGATGTATTCTCTTTCGTTATCGATCCTTGGAGTAATGAGCTTCATTTTTGGATATAGATTCTTTTATGTACCCGCAGGATACCATTACTACTGCCCTAATTGTGATCAGTACCTTGGATCACACATATCACAATGTCCACTTTGCGGGAGCACAAATGTTAAGAAAGAGGTATTTAATTTACCTTTATACTTAATCTATTTGTTAAAGAAGAAGGTGTATTTTGTATGAAGATAAGTAACAAACCTATAAATTCCTAACTCCGTAAATTAGTCTCATGTCTCAGGTCTCATGTTACTTCCAACCTCGGTTCCCAGCCGAGGTTTTTTTAATTATTCTACTATATATATACCCCTAAATTCATTGACAACCAGATGGGGGTCAGAAGGATTGTCCGAGATTTAACAGGAGTGGATTATGATAAAGAAACTAGCACAGAAAATTTTCGGTGATCGTCATGAACGTGAGATAAAAAAAATCGAACCGATTTTGAATGAGATCAAAGAGATTTATCCGTCCTTGAAGGGATGGTCTGATGTAAAGATAAAAGAGCGAGTACAAGAGATTAAGCAAGAGATACAATCAATAATAAACCCATTAGAAGTTGAATTGGATGAGCTGAGAAAAAGTTATCAGGCAGAAACCAATGATAATAGAAAAAATAACCTAAATAATGAAATAGACAGAAAGAGTGAAGATTTAAAGAAGAAGGATCAAGAGGTATTGGATCATTTTCTTCCCGAAGTTTTTGCAATTGTTAAAGACACCTGTCGTAGGTTGGTAGGTTATACCTATGATGTTCGTGGCAATGATGTAACCTGGGATATGGTTCCTTTTGATGTCCAACTTATCGGTGGTATAGCGCTGCATAAGGGGAATATTACAGAGATGGCAACAGGTGAAGGTAAAACGCTGGTTGCTACCTTACCGCTTTTTTTGAACGCATTATTGGGACGCGGTGTTCATCTTATAACAGTTAACGATTATCTTGCTCAGCGTGACTCCGAATGGATGCGTGTGATTTTTGAGTTTCATGATCTTACTGTAGGTTGTATAGTTAATGGTATTGAGATTGAGAACAGGAAAAATGCTTATAATTGTGATATAACCTATGGTACTAATAGCGAATTTGGTTTTGATTATCTGCGGGATAATATGGCTGTTTCAGAACATCGACTTTCTCAAAGAAAGCATCAGTTTGCAATCGTCGATGAGGTTGATAGTGTTTTGATTGATGAGGCAAGAACTCCATTGATTATTAGTGGACCTGTTCAGGAAAGTAAGAATTTCTACAAACAGATCAAACCCTCAATATCCAATCTTGTATACAAACAGAATACTCTTGTTAATCGTTTGATTTCAGAAACAAAAAGTATCCTTGCTCAAGATTCCTATGATGCGCTTGAACTAGGGCGTAGATTGTTAATGATCAGTAGATCTGCTCCAAAGAATAAATCGTTTATGAAATTTATGAAAGAGGGTGAGCTGAAAAAAGTTCTTTCTGATACAGAGATGTATTATATTCGCGAGAAGAAAATGCATGAGCTTGATGCTGAGCTTTTCTTTGCAGTTGAAGAGAAGCAGAATAGTGTTGAATTATCAGAAAAAGGGAACGAATTTGTAGCTCAAAAAGAGTCCGATTTATTTATTGTAGAGAGGTTAGATGATATCCTAGGTAAGATAAATGAAGATGATACCCTTTCCTTTGATGAACGAACAAAAGCCAAAGAAGCTGCAACATCAAAATTCTTGGATAAGAACGAAAAACTGCACAATATTAAACAGCTTTTGAAAGCCTATACTCTCTTCGAAAAAGATGTTGATTATGTTGTAGTTGATAATAAGGTTCAGATTGTAGATGAGTTTACCGGACGTTTGATGCCGGGTAGACGGTTTAGTGATGGTTTGCACCAGGCATTAGAGGCTAAGGAAGGTGTTAAGATAGAAGAAGCTACCCAAACCTTTGCTACAATTACATTACAGAATTATTTCAGAATGTATGATAAACTAGCTGGAATGACTGGTACTGCGGTTACGGAAGAGGAAGAATTTCTTGAAATTTACAATCTTCCTGTGATTGTTATTCCTACGAATCTACCAATAACCAGGGAAGATCATAATGATGTTATTTATCTTACCAAAAATGATAAATACAAAGCCATAATTGATGAGATTATTTACTGGAATGAACGCAATAAACCGGTACTTGTGGGTACGGTATCAGTGGATGTTTCCGAGACTCTCAGCCGATTATTAAGACGGGCTAAAATTAATCATAATGTCTTAAACGCGAAGCAGCATGAATCTGAAGCCGAGATTGTTAAGAATGCTGGTCAACCAGGTGCGGTTACTATTGCAACAAACATGGCTGGTCGTGGTACTGATATTAAATTGGGTGACTCTGTTGTTACAATGGATAAAGCTTCATATCGAAATATTGATTCAGCACCGGCTGCTAAAAATCCCTACGGACTGCCAATGGATGGACTTCACGTAATTGGTACGGAGCGTCACGAAAGTAGAAGAATAGATCGTCAGCTCAGAGGTCGATCTGGACGTCAGGGAGATCCTGGAACCTCACGCTTTTATCTATCCCTGGAAGATGATCTTATGCGTCTTTTTGCTCCAGACAAAATTGCTCCAATGATGATGAAATTAGGCTTTAGTGAAGGTGAAGCTATTGTACATCCCTGGATGACTAAAGCTGTTGAACGTGCTCAAAAACGCGTGGAATCATATAACTTTGAAGTCCGTAAACAGCTGCTGAAATATGATGAAGTAATGAATCAACAGCGTGAAGTTATTTATCATTACAGACGTAACGTGCTTAAAGGATTTGATCTGAAATTTGAGATTATCGATATGATTAAGGATACTATTGAGGATGTAGTACTCAATGAAGTTAGTGGAGAAAAATATTACGAGAACTGGCAGGTTGATAACATTATCGAATGGTTGCACAGTAATTGTAATATCAAGATTAATGAATCTGATATAGTAACGGACAGAATGTCGGCTGAAAATCTTATAGATAATGTTACGGACGCTGTTTTAGCCGCCTACAAGAAACGTGAAGAAGAGTTATCTTCGGAGCAGATGCGAGAAATAGAACGACGTGTTTTATTAAATATTGTTGACACAAATTGGCGTGATCATCTTCATGAAATGGACTTATTGAAAGAAGGAATCGGTTTTAGAGCATACGCCCAGAAAGACCCTCTTATTGAATATAAAAAGGAATCATTCTTCCTTTTCGAAAATTTGGTAAAAGAGATCAATAAAGCCGTAACACAACGTGTGTTTACTTCTTATATTGTTAGACCTGATAATGTTCAGGATTTTTTAAAAATGGCTCAACAGAGTCATGACTCAGCTTCAGCATTCAGGTCAGCTGTTCCGCAGAGTCAGGGAGCTTCTCAACCTAAAGAACCACCCAGGAATGAAGCTCCAAAACGAAAACCAAGGGTTGTAGGGGAAAAGGTTGGGCGTAATGATCCCTGTCCCTGTGGTAGTGGAAAAAAATATAAAAAATGTTGTGGACGACCTGGAATGGGTGAGTAATATATTAATGAATGAAAAATAATCTTAAAGGATAAATAATGAAAGAACGGGAAATCACTGAACGCGAAGTTACGGAGTTAGTTGAAGCTATTCTTACACCGGAGCCATCTAAAAATTACATTCGGGTGTTATCGGAAGACGAGAAGAAGTTCATTACAACAGAAGCGTTTGGTTACTTGTTACACCTGCATGATCTAGGTTCTATTGATGATAACCTTCTTGAGAAGGTTCTTTCAGTTTCTTTGCAGATGAGTTTATTTTTGAAGAAAATGATCAATAAACCAATGATTGATGAAATAGTTAATTATCTTATTTTTGCTGAATCAGCAAATTTAAGTATAAAGGATATACTCGATATGGTAATGGTTCAAGAAACAGAAATTGATGTTACACAAGATATTAATTAAGGATAATTATGGGAAAGAATTTAATTATTGTAGAGTCCCCTGCAAAAGCAAAAACTATTGGAAAATTTCTAGGTAAAGATTATGTAATAAAAGCATCTATGGGGCACATAAGAGATCTACCTAAGAAAACTCTTGGTATTGATGTTGATAATAATTTTAAACCAAGATATGCTATCGATTCTAAAAAGAAAAAGATTATTAGTGAATTGAAAAAATATTCGGAGTCAGCTGAGAAAATTTATCTCGCAACTGACCATGATAGGGAAGGAGAGGCTATTGCTTGGCATCTGGCAAAAGCATTGAAAAAAGAGATTGCTGATAAACCTCTATTTCGGATAATTTTCAACGAGATTACAAAAAAAGCAATTGTAAATGCTATCAAAAATCCCGGAGAAATAGATATCGCAAAAGTAAATTCCCAGCAGGCACGAAGGATTCTTGATCGTATTGTGGGTTATAATTTCAGCCCTCTTCTCTGGAAAGTTATTACTAAAAGTCTTAGTGCTGGACGCGTGCAGTCTGTTGCTCTTCGACTGGTATGCGAACGAGAAGAAGAGATTGAATCATTTGTACCTGAAGAGTACTGGAATTTTGAGGTAATGCTTCATAAAGGTGAATTGCCGCCATTTAAAGCATCCCTGAAGAAATGGAATAACAAGAAACTGGATGTTACAAATGAAAAGGATGCTTCCGAAATCCTCACCTCAATTCAGAGTTCAACGTTTAATATATCCAACATTAAGGATACCGATAGAAAAATTCAACCTCCTGCTCCTTACATAACAAGTACATTACAACAGGAAGCAGCGAGACTGCTTTATTTCTCAGCTAAGAAAACAATGATGGTTGCTCAGAAGTTATACGAAGGAATAGACTTGGATGGAGAAACTGTTGGTTTGATAACCTATATGCGTACGGATTCGTTACGTATTGCGGATGAAGCTATGGTAAACTGTCGGGAATTAATTTCAGAACGATTTGGAAAAGATCATGTTAACAAAACCACTCGAGTTTTTAAAAATAAGAGTCGTGCCCAGGATGCTCATGAGGCGATTAGACCTACCAATGCATTTCGGACACCTGAGGCTATGCGGCCGTTCCTCTCCGAGGATGAAATAAAACTGTATTCTCTTATCTGGAAACGTTTTGTAGCGACTCAAATGATACCACTGGAGCTGAAAGCAAGGGTTATGGATATAATTGCTGGCAACGGTTTGTTTAAGGCTTCCGGTAATGTAATCCTTAAACAGGGGTTTATGAAAGCATATCCTCATTACAATATCATTGCGGGAGAAACGATTAATGATGCTTACAAAATCAATGATACTCTTCAGTATGAAGATCTAAAGAAGATTCAGAAGTTCACTAAACCAGCTGCTCGCTTTACTGAGGCTCTACTTATCAAAGAATTGGAATCCAAAGGTATTGGCCGTCCTTCAACTTATGCAGCTATCACAAACACGATTATCGAACGTAAATATGTTAAACTAGAGAATAAGCGTTTCCTCCCAACTGATCTGGGGGTTGTTGTTAATAAATTCCTGGTTGTAAATTTTGAACATTTCTTCAATGTCTCTTTTACAGCTAATATGGAAGATAGTTTAGATCAGGTAGAGTTTGGTAAAGTCGTGTGGTATGAATTGCTATCTGACTATTATAAAGATATGAAACAGATGATCGATGTTGTAGATTATAAGAAAGCAAAAAAAGAACTGGTTGAAGAAACAGATATTAAATGTGATAAATGTGGTGAACCAATGGTCATCAAATGGAGCTCTTCTGGACAGTTTCTGGCCTGCTCTAATTTCCCCACCTGTAAAAATATCAAAAACTTTAAACGTAATGACGACAAGTCAATCCAGATTATTGAAGAAGAAAAAATCAAAGAAAATTGTCCAGAATGTGGTCATGAACTCGTTGTCAAGAATGGAAGATATGGTAAATTCATTGCCTGTTCTAATTATCCCAAATGCAAATACACAGCCCCTTTTACTACTGGGATAAAATGTCCAGATTGCGAAGATGGATTAATTGTAGAGAAGAAAAATAAGAAAGGTAGATATTTCTGGTCATGCAGTAACTATCCAAAATGTAAATTTATAACCAATTATAAACCGGTAGCTATAGAATGTTCCAACTGTGGTAATTACTATCTTGAAGAGCATTCAAATAAAAGTAAGGGCGATTTCAGAAAATGCCCTAAATGTGGCGAGGAATATTTCTAGTGAATCTGTCCGATAGTGTTTTTGCCAGTTTACAAAACATAATGACCCACAAAATGAGGTCATTTCTAACCTTGTTAGGAATCATTATAGGTGTGTTTGCTGTAGTAACGATGTTTTCCACCGTATATGGGCTCAAGGCATTTATCAGTAATCAAATGGAGCAGATGGGCTGGAATAACTCCATAATTATCTATCCATCATCTGGAGAAGAGGATAGTTCCACTATGAATCGCTGGTTTCTCTGGAGACAAAAACGCGAACACAAACCGCTTACCTTTAGTGATTATACAATGCTTAAACGAGATATAGATTACCAGTATATCTACGGGATGGTGGAAAATTGGCAACGATATTATTACAAAGATGGTGATCGCTATGTTCAATTAAGAGCTACAAATAATGATCTTTTTGCCGCTCAGACCTATGAAATAGGAGAGGGACGATATTTTAATGCATTCGAAAACAGTAATGCTGCAAAAGTCTGCATTCTAGGATATCATTTTAAGGAAGATTATTTTCCTGATGAAAATCCTATTGGTAGATTTGTAAAGATAGATAAACATCGTTATCAGGTTATTGGCGTTCTAGCAGATGATGTGTTATCAAAAACAGGTATGGATTTCAATTCCTGGGAAAGGCATAGAGATTTGGAGGCTGTTTACATTCCACTATCTACGGGAGCTAAATATCATCGAACCCAGAATTCAGTTGATTATATCTATCTCCAGGCCTGGGATGATGCTACCTTCGGGCGATTGAAAACAAGGGTAAGACAAAAATTACTGGCAAAACACAATATGACACATGATTTTTCTTTTAATGATGTTGGGGCATTAATGGTAAAAATTACTACCGAGCTTCAGGATATGATGCAGAAGTGGAATATTACCCTTTTTGCTATCGCTTCAATATCATTAATTGTGGGTGGAATAGGACTTTTTAGCACATTACTAATTTCTATCAGTGAGCGTATGAAGGAAATAGGTATCAGAAAAAGTATTGGAGCTACCGAATCCAGTATCTTTATACATTTCCTTCTGGAAGCTGTAATTCTTGCTTTGATTGCAGCTTTCTTCGGGATCGTTTCATCTACTGCATTAATAAAGATTGTTGGTTCGTTTTTACATATTGATTTTCCCATCCCGGTTCAGGGTGTATTAGTTGGTATTGGCTTCTCTCTCTTAATCGGAATTTTATCAGGATTATATCCTGCTATTAAGGCATCAAAAATAGATCCAATTAAAGCTATCTTCTATTTTGAATAATGATGATCAGGTATTGCAGTTGCTGGATTGACTCGGTTCTTTCCAGCATTCTTGCCATCATATAATGCCTGATCTGCGCTAGCTATAACTTCTTGCACTGTTAATTTATTATCATATTCAACTACTCCAAAGGTTATGGTTATATGAAGCACATTACCCTTATAATATAGCGATTGCTCATCTATCATCTTTCGGATTTTTTCCATTACTAACATCCCACCATTTAGCTCTGTTTCAGGGAGCATAAGTAAGAATTCTTCTCCACCCCAACGACCAACGATATCCTGCTTCCGCAAAACGGATATCATTGTGTTTGAAAGGGATTTCAAAATGAAATCTCCACATTCATGACCAAATCTGTCGTTTATCTTCTTAAAATCATCAATATCACCCATTACTAAGACAAAAGATTTCTTATTACGCTCGTATCGATAAATCTCATACTCAATTTTTTCCAACATCCCCCTCCGGTTTGCCAAGGCAGTAAGAGGGTCTGTACGAGCCATCTCCATTAATTGATTATTAGCTACCTGCATCTCTGTTATGAGATTTTCACGCAATTTGTATCGATTAAATAAGATAATTATTAGAGTAGATAGGAAAAACAGAACAATAAAAATTATAAGAATCAAATAGAGACTATTGGATTTCTTCAGATTATTTATCTCCTGTTCTTTGGTATTATCATATATCGTTTGTTCAACTTTATTGATTGAATATTCTTTGGCAGTCGTATAATCTTTGACATCTTCAGTTGCTTTTTTCAGATATAAAAGTGCTTTTTCAAAATCTTTCTTTTCTGTATATAGCTTGGATAATAAACCATTAGCATTGTTGATGAGATCTCTTGATTTGATCTCAATTGAAAGCTGTAACCCTTTATTTAAATATTGAAGAGACCGATCATATTCCTTTATCTCAATTAGAACCATTCCCAAGTTTATGTAATTATTGGCTATCCCGTATTTTTCTCCAATGATCAACGTTTCTTGCAGAGATTTATTCAGATATTCTTCTGCCTTTTCAGACAAACCTAAATTGTAGTAAGACAATCCTATATTTGTTAATGATGTTGCTGTACCTAATTTATTTCCTGATGCTTCTTCATATTCCAATGATTTCAGATAATAATCCAATGCAACAGAATATTGCTCATCTTCATCGTAAATAACACCAAGATTATTTAATGTTGTTGCTAATCCTTCTATATCATCATAATCTTCATATATCATCAGTGATGATTGGTAATATTCCAAAGCTTTATGTTTAATACCCAACTCATAATATAGATTCCCGATATTGCAATAAGATTGTGCTTCTCCAATTTTGTTATTCTGATTTTGTTCAAATTCCAACGAAGATAGGAAATAGGTTAAAGCCTGGTCCCAATTATCCATTTTTTTAAAAACAAGT
>CAYYLA010000042.1:0-3401 GCA_964441785.1 uncultured Candidatus Cloacimonadota bacterium
TTGGAAAAATGTGATGGAACTCCTATTGTTAACGGTGATATTGGCTGTTATGAACAAGGTGGTTATGGATTAGCAACAAACAAATTTGAAATCACAGATGAAAATAATAAACGATTTAAGATTAATTCGCCTTATGAAATATTGGATACGATCTACATTATGGGCTCAGGGATAGGTATGGCTCAGGGACAATATCATGTAAATCATGATGGCAAAATCCTTGCAGTTGCAGGTGACTCAACCTTCTTCCATACATGTTTACCTGCTTTGGCAAATGCTGTTTACAATGATGCAAATATTACCTATATCGTTTTTGATAATTCATGGACCTGTATGACTGGTCATCAACCAAATCCTGTTACAGGGATCAAGGGGAATGGTGATGTCGCAACTAAAATTTCTATAGAAGCTATAGTGAAATCAATGGGTATAAAATCTCTAAACGTAGCTGATGCATATGATATTGAAGGAGCTAAAAAAGCTCTTAAAGCTGGAATAGATCATGAAGGTCCAGCCGTCGTAATATTACGAAGAGAATGTGCATTACAAGTATTAAGACGCAAAGAGAAACCGGAAAAACAATATGAGATAATCCAGGATCACTGCATCGGATGTAGAACATGTGTCGAGCTAGGATGTCCAGCGATTACCTTTAAAAATGGAAAGGCTGATATTGATAGGGCTCTATGTGTAGATTGTGGAATATGTGCTCAAATTTGCCCGGTTAATGCAATAGTTGGTAGGAGTGTATAAAATGAGAACAAATATAATAGTATGTGGAGTAGGTGGACAGGGTAGCATTCTTAGCTCAAGAATAATAGCTGATGCTGCGATTAAAAAAGGTTATGAAGTACGTGTAGGAGAAACATTTGGGGCAGCAATGAGGGGCGGATCTGTAGCATCTCATGTTAAGATTGGAGATATACATGCACCATTAGTTGCCAAAAATAGTGCAGATGTAGTTTTATCTATGGAACCACTGGAAAGTTTAAGAATCAGTGTTGATTACTTAGCTCCTGATGGTGTTGTTATAAGTGATATCCGTCCCTGGTATCCCGTTGATACAAATGCTGGTGGTGCGGCTTATCCATCCAATGAAGAAATAAAGAAACATCTTAAAAAACTTGGTAAAGAAATATATTTTCTTGATGCAGCAGATTTGGCTAAGAAAGCAGGACACCCAAGAACAACAAATATTGCCTTAATTGGTGCTCTCTCTGCATTAGGAAAAATTCCAATCGAAAAAGAATATCTTATAGAAGCAATTAAGAATAAAGTACCTCAAAAAACTATCGAGGTAAACTTAAAAGCTTTTGATCTTGGTTATAATGCAGTAAAGCAAGGTTAATGGGGTAATTATGGATAAGAGAATTGTCGGTGAAATTATAAAAAAAGCTCAGATAGAAAAACGATGGCTTATGGAACATGAAGCTATGGATATCTTGAAAGCTTATGATATCTCTGTTCCTAAGTATTATTTCGTTCACAATGCTGAAGAAGCATTGGAGGGTGCATTAAAAATTGGTTACCCAGTTGTATTGAAAATTGTATCTCCTGATGTCTTACATAAATCTGATGCAGGTTGTGTAAAATTGAATCTAAGGAATTCGGATGAAGTTAGAGATGCTTTCGGAGAAATAATAGATAATGCAATAAAATATGATGCCAATGCACGGATAATTGGTTTGCTCGTATATCCAATGCTTGATCCAGGATTAGAGACTATAATCGGTGTCACGGAAGATGCACAATTCGGAGCTGCAATCATGTTTGGCTTAGGAGGAATATTTGTGGAAGTATTGAAGGATGTTGTCTTCAGAATTCTACCTCTTGAGCATGATGAAGTTTTAAAAATGATAAAAGAAACTAAAGGATACAAACTTCTTGAAGGAATAAGAGGAGAGTCTCCAAAAGACATAAATTCTTTAGTAGAAACTATCATTAAAATTTCCAGACTTTGTACAGATTTTCCTGAGATCAAAGAGTTGGATTTAAATCCCACCTACGTCTACGAAAAGGGTGTAAAGGTAGTTGATGCAAGAGTTCGTGTAAGTTAAAGAAAACTGAAATTGATATTGTTTTGGAGGTATAATGAAATTGAGAATCGGTGTTGATATTGGAGGAACTTTTACAGATTGTGTTGTAATTGATGAGGCGGGAGTAATTCATACATTCAAAGAATTATCTACACCTAAAGATCAGTCTATAGGCTTGTATAACGTAATCAAAAAAGCAGCAATTTTTTTTAAATTGAGTCTGGATGAATTCTTGAAGTGTGCTGAGATGTTTGCTCATGGTACAACAGTTGCAACTAACACATTACTGACTCGCACTGGAGCTAAAACAGGGTTGATCCTGACAAAAGGCTTTAGAGATACATTAGATATGCGTAGAGCTCATAAGAATAATATTTGGGATCTGCATTTAGAATTTGCTCCTACGCTTGTAGATAGATATCTGCGTCTGGGAGTAACAGAACGAATGGATTATAAAGGTGATGTTGTAACACCTCTTTCCAGGGAAGATGTCTTATCTGCTTGTGATAAATTCATAGAAGAAGGTGTAGATGCAGTAGCAATATGCACATTATTTTCTTATCTAAATGGTGCTCATGAAGATGAAATAATGGAAATTGTTAAAGAAAAAATGCCAAAGGCTTTTGTATCTAAATCATCAGAAGTATTACCTCAAATTAGGGAATATGAAAGAAGTTCGACAACTGTTGCTAATGCTTATGTTGGACCCAAATTAACGGTATATTTATCCAACTTGGAAGATAAATTAAAAAGGGATGGTTTAGAAAAAGCATTTTATGTAACTGCTTCTAATGGTGGTATGATGACTTGTGATACGGCTATCAGGCATGCCTCAGCAACTCTGTTGTCCGGCCCGGCAGCAGGCACAATTGGTGCTATCTTCTTCTCAAAATTACTTGGAGTAGAAGACATAATATTGATGGATATGGGAGGAACTTCTTTTGATGTATCTCTCATTAATAAGGGAAATGTAACCTTAAGTACAGAAGGTGAGGTTGCAGGATATAGAATAGCAAAACCAATGATAGATATTCATACTGTAGGTGCTGGTGGTGGATCTGTAGCATGGTTAGATCCCGGTGGTATGTTACGAGTTGGACCAGAATCTGCATATTCTGATCCAGGACCGATCTGTTATGATATTGGTGGAGAAAAGCCAACAGTGACTGATGCTAATCTGATGCTGGGTTATTTGAACAAGGATTATTTCCTTGGTGGTGAAATGCAGGTTAATTTCAAGAAAGCATATAACGGTGTTGAAGAAAAGATATCCAAATCTTTAGGAATGACTGTTGAAGAAGCATGTTTAGGTGTATTTAAGATAGTAAATCAAAATATGGCTGATGCTACAAAAGTGGTATCTGT
>CAYYLA010000042.1:3426-3989 GCA_964441785.1 uncultured Candidatus Cloacimonadota bacterium
AGAATTTGCTTTAGTCAGTGCTGGTGGAGCTTGTTCAATCCATGCATGTAAAATAGCAGAAGAAATTGGTTCTCAAAAGGTTATTGTTCCTAAGGCTGCTTCTGTATTCTGTGCTTTAGGCATGCTGGAATCAGATATAAAACTGGATAATGTAAGAAGTTTCAATGGAACTATTCCAGGGTTGGATTTAGCTAAATTCAATGCCAAAATTGAGCAAACTGAAAAAGAAGCAATGTCAGAATTGTTGGATGAAGGTGTAGAAACAGAACGATGTTCATTGATAAGATATCTTGATGTAAGATATGCTGGACAGCATCACGAAGTTACGGTTGCGATACCAAATAATTGTACAATTAAGGAAGAACATCTTGATATTATTGCTGAAAGTTTCCACAAAGCTCATGAAAAACTCTATACCTATTCAACTCCTGAAACACCTATAGAGATTATAAATCTACGAGTAACAGCAGTTGGAAATGTCGATAAAACAGGATTATTCGAGAAAGCATGTAAAAACTGTGATGTTGATAAGGCAATCAACAATAACAGAAGTATTAACTTAG
>CAYYLA010000042.1:3999-14173 GCA_964441785.1 uncultured Candidatus Cloacimonadota bacterium
TCTTTTTTATTTATAATTTGTCAGATTATTCTAAATAAAAGAAGTATTATATTTGAAGAGTATGATAAAGCTGTTGATGTTCCTGTTTATGACAGAAATAAGCTGGTACCGGGTGCTAAAATTGAAGGGCCTGCAGTTATCGAAGAACGTATAACTACAATTATTGTTCATCCTCTTTGGAATGCTCATGTTGATGGATATGAAAACGTAATAATGGAGGTGAAATAATGGCTGTTACAACAAAACGCACTAAAGAGTTTGAAGGTGCTAAAGATCCCATTACGTTTGCTGTAATTTATAACAGATTGTTAACCATCAATCGTGAAATGGGTATTACGATGATTAATACATCAATATCACCTATATTTGCAGAAGTTCATGATTTCTCATGTGCTATTTGTGACTGGGATAATAGAATAGTTGCACAAGTTGATGGTGTTCCCTCCCATACTGCCTCTGCTATGGAAGCTGTTAAAGCGGTTAGCCGCGAATTTGGAACTGATATTCACCCTGGGGATGTGTTCATTATGAACGATCCATATCTGGGGGGGACTCATCTTCCTGATGTAACTATCATGAAACCTATCTTTTTTGATAATGAACTGCAATTTGTTTCAATTAATCGTGCTCATCATGGTGATGTTGGTGGACTTGAACCAGGATCATATTGTCCTGATGCAACAGAATTATTCCATGAAGGAATTAGAATTCCTCCATTAAGATTGTATAGGAATAATGAACCCATAAAAGACGTTGCAGAAATGATTAAAATCAATACTAGAATGCCTGATGATTTATGGGTAGATATTAAGGCTCAGGTTGCATCTTGTCGTGTCGGTGAAAAGAGAATTATCGAATTAATCGAGAAGTATGGTGTTCAAAAAGTAAGAGAATCTATTGAAGATATTCATCTCTATGCAGAATCACGAATGAGAAAAGAAATAGAAAAATTACCTGATGGCGAATATACCGGCGAAAGTTATCTCGATAATGATGGCTTCTCAGAAGATCCAATAAGAATTGCTGTTAAAATTACTATCAAAGGTGATGTTGCCGAGGTTGATATGGAAGGCTCTGATCCTCAGGTAACCGGATTCGTAAATTCACCTATTGCCAATACAGCAACATGTGTTTATGTGGCATTTTTAACGACAGTTACAACTCCTGATATACCACATAATGAAGGTGTATATCGTCCCATAAAAATCAGTGCTCCCGAAGGAAGCATTGTTAATCCTTTATTCCCAGCACCTGTTGCCTCATGTACTCTTGATACTGCTTGTGCAATATTGGAAGCTTGCTGGATGGCACTTAGTAAAATCATTCCTGATCGAGTACCTGCTGGATGGAATAGATGGAATGGACCGACAATAACAGGTATAGATCCTCGTAATGAAGGATTTTATGTTATGTTCGGGTTCAATGGTTTTGGTGGCGCCGGTGGAATGAAAGGTATGGATGGTCGTCATTATATTGGCGATGGTATTGATCTAGGTGGATTGATTGCTCCTAATATCGAAACTAACGAAGTAGATTATCCCCATATAACAGAATTCAATGAATACACTCAAGATTCATGTGGTGCTGGGCAATTCAGAGGTGGTTGTGGCGCAAAATATCGAGTTAAACTATATGATGAAAACCCAACCTTGGTTAATTTTGGTGATGGCAAAATATATCCCCCTTATGGTCTTTTTGGTGGAAAACCAGGATCCTGTAATCTTGCATTAGTAAATGAAGGATTAGAAGGGGAACGAGAAATTGCAGCTAAAGAATCACTTAAATTAAAACTCAATGATACCTTTACCTCTTATCCTTCTGGTGGCGGGGGATGGGGCAACCCATTTGATAGAGATCCTGAATTAGTTAAGAAAGATGCTAAGGATGAATTGATATCCCTCGAAAGCGCTGAAAAAGATTACGGCGTAGTTTTAGAGGATGGTAGCTTTGCTATCAATTGGGATAAAACCAATAAATTAAGACAAATAAAATAAGGAGGAAGTCGTGGTTGAAATTAAAAAGATAGCTATTCTCGGTGCTGGTAACGGCGGCTTCATGAGTGCTGCTGACTTAGCTAGTCAGGGTTATGAAGTTAGACTTTTCGATGCATTGAAAGAGAAATTAGATGGAATTAAAGATGGCAAACGTATTGAGGTTTGTGATATTGATTCCAAACCTACAGGAGTAGTTGGTAATCTTAAAATTGTTAGTGAAGATATAGCTGAAGTGATTAAAGGAGCTGATGTTATTGTTAATCCTGTTCCATATTTTGTTACGGAAACATATGCAAAATTAGCTGCTCCCTACTTAGAAGAAGGACAAGTTGTTATATCCTTAGGAAAGGGTGGTGCTTCATTAACTTGGGCAAAAGTGATTAAAAATAGTGGTAATACAAATAAGGTATATTTATCTGATTGTAATACATTACCCTATGGTGCAACACGTTTAAATGATCATCAGGTGCGGTTAGAAGCTAGAACACAGAATCTTATGGTTGCCTCATTTCCTGCAAAGGATAATGATCATGTATTTGATGTCTTTTCTCAACTATGGAATAAAGAAAATGGCTATACAATTCGAAAAGGAGCTAATCCAATAGATACACTTTTAGTGGATTATAATGCAATTACGCATACACCTCCAATGATTTGCAACGCTGCAACAATCGAAATGGGTGATGAAGATTTTCATCTTTTTGGTGTAAAAGAAAATACTCCTGCTGTATGTAATGTAATGAAACGTTTAGATAGAGAACGTATGGCAATTGGTGAAAAGCTTGGTATGAAACAATATACTCTCGAAGAAGAAATACATATGGTTAAATGGAATAGAGATGGTGTAGATTATCCATTACCATTCTATGAAGCAATTCATACGCCTTTCTTAGAGGTTTGTGAAGGACCTTTTAGATTGGATTCACGTCATTTAACAGAAGATATCCCTTATGGTTTAGTAACATATTCCTCATTGGGTAAAATGTTGGGCGTTCCTACACCAATTGTTGATTCAATTATAACCATGTCGGAAGCACTGCTTGATAAAGATTTTTGGGCTATAGGTAGGACAGTAGAAGAAATGGGTTTTGATCCAAACTGGAATGTCGATGAAGTAAAGAAATATTTATTAGAAGGTAAAATTTAAGGAGATTGAAATGAGAAAATTGAAAGGAAAAGATGTATTGGGAATCACTGATTTAACAGCTGAAGAGATTCAATTTGTTGTTGATTTAGCAAAAAGCTTAAAAGAAGACCGTCGCATTGGTAGACCACATAATGTTCTTCAAAACAAAGCATTAGCAGGAATTTTTGAAACACCTTCTACTAGAACAAGTATTTCTTTTGAAACTGCTATGACTCATCTTGGTGGCCATATGATGTGGTTAGGACAAGATAGACTTTGGACTGGCGATGCTGCAGAAGAAAACTGGTTTGATACAATTCAAACTGTAAATCGTTATGTTGATGGGATAGCTTTCCGTACTGTTAATAGAGATAAATTAGAATCAGCTGCTGAATATGCAGACGTTCCAGTTATTAATGCTTCTTGTCCGGTAGAACATCCTACCCAGGCTTTAGCTGATGTTCAAGCAATGCAAGAGCATCAAGGTAATTTGAAGGGTAAAAAAGTTGCGTTCTTATGGGGTTATAGAGGTGCTAATCCACCCGCAGGTTTAACAAATTCAACATTGCTTATGGGCGGAAAACTTGGCTTTGATGTTACTGTTGCTTGTCCCGAAGGATTTGATCCTGATATGAGATATATGGAAATGGCAAAAGAAGAAGCAAAATTAACAGGAGCAAAAATTAATCTGGTTCGTTCCTATGAAGAAGCTGTTAAAGATGCAGATTTTATCAATGTATATTCATGGGTTTCTCCAAAAGTTTTTGCTGAAGGATTAAAAACACATTTCCAGGGTGATCCTGAATTTGCAAAGGAAAAAGCAAAACTTAAAGACAAATGGTGTGTTACAATGGATACATTAAAAATGGCTAAACCTACATGTAATGTAATGCATTGTTTACCTGTTTCTCGTAATGAAGAAGTTACAAGTGAAGTGTTGGACTGTCCTCAATCAATTATCTTTGATGAAGCAGAAAATAGGATGCATACTATTAAAGCTCTTTTAGCTTTATTAGTTGGTGGGACTGTATAATTTTTTTTTATAATGCAAATAACTGCTATTTTTCAATAGCAGTTATTTGCTGATTTGTAATGTATCTAACCAGAGGAGTAAAGAAATGAATGGAAAAGGAAATAGGTTTGTAATAGTTGTTGTATCTCTTCTCATTTTACTTTCAATCTCAAATTTTAATGATGTTTATGCTAGGGATGTAAAACGTGATAAAACTGTTGTATTTGATGCAACTTGGCCTCCCAGGCTTGATCCTGCTCTAGGACAGGATTTTTCGAGCTCGATTTGTTATGCAAATATTTATGATAGCATTGTTTTCCCAAAAAGTGATGGAACAATTGTTAATCATTTAGCTGAGAAAATTATTGTCTCTGAAGACGGTCTTCTTTATGATATTACGCTTAAAAAGGGGATTAGATTTCATAATGGAGATGAATTGCAGGCAGAAGATGTCATTTTTAGTATGGATAGAATTATTAACATTGGTGAAGGTTATGGATATTTATTTATTCCTGTTGTAGATAAAACGTATTCTGATGGCTTATATAACGTTAAAATACAGCTGAAGAAACCTTTCGGCCCTTTTCTTTCTACTTTGGTGAATTTGTACATTTTAAACAAAGAACAAATTATGGAAAATATCAATCCAGATGGTGTTTATGGTGAATTTGGAGATTATGGGAAAGAATGGCTTATAACCCATGATGCTGGATCTGGACCTTATGCAGTTAAAGCAATGAGATTGCAAGAACATCTTATTGCTGAAAGATTTATAGAATATTGGGATGGTTTTGATGAAAATAATCCTGATAAATTCATTTTAATTGGAACAGCAGAACCTGTTACTATTCGTGTAATGATGGGTAAAAGAGAACTTGAAATATCTGATCAATGGCAGTCTGAAGAAAGTTTTGCTGCTCTCGATAAAATTGATGGAGTAGATATTGTTAAATATCTTTCAGGAAGTACCCTGGGAATTCAACTTAATACTAAGAGAGCACCTACTGATGATGTACATGTAAGAAAAGCTCTAGCTTATATAATGGATTATAATGGAATTATTCAGGGTGTTTATCCTGGTGCTTCAAGATTACTTAGTCCAGTTTCTTCTTTGATGCCCGGAGCAGATTCATCAATCAAAGGTTATACAAAAAATCTGGAAAAGGCAATGGAAGAGATCAAACAATCCAAATATTATGGTCAACTTAAGGATTATCCAATTGATATCTGTTATGCTGCAGAATGGGTAACAGCTGATAAAATTGCACTTTTATTCCAGGCTAGTGCATCTCAAATAGGAGTAAAAGTAAATATTGCTAAGCAACCATGGGCTAAGATGATTTCAGATGTCTCAAAAATGGAAACAACCCCTCACGCTAATATTCTAACAATAGGGCCTCATTACGGAGAGGCAGGCACGTTTATCTCACGTTATCTGTCTAGTAGCTGTGGGACGTGGGAACAAACTGAGTGGTTACAAGATTCAGAAATTGATCAATTGATATATGATGCATTATCAACTGTTAATGACGAAGAGAGGTATAAAAAATATTCAATGATTGAGCATAAAATTCTGGATATATGTCCAACTATTTTCCTGGTTGATGTTTTAGAAAAGCATGCATATCAATCGGATTATCTCGATTGGGATATTGTAAATATTGTAAACAACGGAGGGAATGCAATCCCAGTACAAGGTTACAACATTTATATGAGAAACATGAAGATATATCCTGAAAAAGCAAAAAAGTAATAATGTAATAGTTTGGGAAAGAGACTAAAATGAATACGTTAAAATTCTTGTTTAAAAGAATATTGTTGGCATTGATAGTATTATTTGGATTATCTATAATGATATTTATCCTTGGTCGTGTTGTTCCTGGAGATCCTGCTAGAATGACGTTAGGTGCTAATGCACCTCAAGAAACAGTAGATAAAATGCGGCATGACATGCGCTTAGATGAACCTCTGGTTGTGCAGTATGGTTACTGGTTTAGCGGCATTTTTCATGGAGATTTCGGACAATCGTTATATACAAAAAGACCTGTTCTGGATGATTTGGCAGAATTCTTTCCTGCCACTATAGAACTTGTGATTTTTTCAGGATTGTTGATGGGGTTGGGCGGTTTGATTCTAGGCATTCTCTCAACAAAATTTAACAATACCTGGATTGATAACTTCATAAGGGTAATCTCATATCTGGGAGTAGTAACTCCATCGTTTGTTTTTGCAATTTTATTTGTACTTGTATTTGGCTATATCTGGCCAATATTTCCTACTATGGGGCGGTTAAGTAGATTTATCAGTTTTCCTGAAAATCATACTGGACTTATCTTGATTGATAGCTTGATAGAAGGTAATTGGGAAACATTCTGGGATGGCTTCTCTCATATTATTTTACCCGCAATTGCCCTCGCTTTGGGCGGTTTGTCACAAGAAGCTAGAATTACAAGATCTTCAATGCTTGATAATATGTCTAAAGATTATATTCTTAGTCACAAAGCTTACGGTATACCGGAAAATAAGGTGTTTTTTAAATACCTTCTTAAACCCTCCTTAATCCCTACAGTTACGGTGTTTGGACTTGATTTTGCAACTCTCTTTGGAAATGCTTTTCTTGTTGAAATGGTGTTTAACTGGCCCGGTTTGTCGCGCTATGGAATAAATGTAATGTTGCAGAAAGATTTAAATGCAATCTCGGCAGTTATTCTCCTTCTTGGTGCGATTTTTGTGTTTATGAATATTTTAACGGATTTTGTAGTCTCTTTCCTGGATCCCAGAATTCAATTAGCTGATTAGGATAATATATGAATAGAAAGAAATTTCAAATTTTTAAGGAAAATTTTGGCCGGTCTTGGTATAAATTTTCCAGGAATAGGTTATCTGTTATCGGTTTTACACTTTTTCTTATCTTGATTATTGCAGCTGTTTTAGCTCCTGTTATTACTCCATTCCCCAGTCACTCTGGTAATTTCGTGGATTTGATTACGGGTTCTAAAGCTCCCAATGCTAAGCATCTATTAGGTACAGACATCTACGGGAGGGATATGTTGTCACGAATCATTTTTGCGCTTCGTCCAGCATTATTAATGGGTATTATGGTCCTCGCTATAGTTGTCCCTGTCGGTACAATACTTGGATTAATTGCCGGATATCATAAAGGTAAATTGATTGATCATATTATTATGAGACTTACCGACATCTTTTTGGGATTACCGCCATTGATTTTAGCATTGGCTGTATCCTCCATTTTAAAACCTACACTTACTAATTCGATGATTGCTGTTTCTGTTGCTTTTTGGCCCTGGTATTCTCGATTGGTATATAATATGGTAACGTCCATAAAAAATGAACACTATGTTGTTTCTTCTGAACTTCTGGGAGAATCAAAATTTCATATATTGTTTAAAGAAATACTTCCTAATTGTCTTTCTCCTATTTGCACAAAAATGACCTTAGACTTTGGTTGGGTAATTATAATGACGGCTTCCTTAAGTTTTGTGGGACTTGGCGAACAACCTCCAGCACCTTCATTGGGAACAATGGTGTCTGAAGGTGCCAGATTATTACCAGATAATTGGTGGGTTGCGATATATCCTGCTTTAACGATTGTATTTTTGGTTTTGTCTCTTAATCTGATTGGTGATGGTGTGAGAGATATGTTTACTGCAGGGAAGGAATAAATGAGTGATGATTATCTTCTGAATGTTAAAAATCTTTGTGTCAGTTACAAAGTTTATGGTGGGTATCTAAAGGTATTGGATAACATAAATTTTCATGTAAAAAAAAATGAACGTGTTGGCATTATTGGAGAAACAGGTTGTGGTAAAACTACCGCAATGAAGACGATTCTGAGATTATTAGCCGGAAATGCAATTATCGATAGTGGCGAAATAATAATGGAAAATCGCAATGTTCTGGAAATGAATGATAAACAATTCCATTCCTTTCGAAAGAAAAGAATGGCAATGATATTTCAAGAACCTATGATAGCATTAAATCCAGTGTTTACTATTGGGCAACAAATCAAAGATGTTATTAAACATGCTAGTGATGTAAAACTTTCCAAAGATGAAATTAAGGAAAAAGCTTTAGATGTTATATCAAGTGTTTCTCTTCCGGATGCAGATAGGATATTAAATAATTATCCCTTTCAGTTAAGTGGAGGTATGAGACAGAGAGTTTGTGTAGCTTTAGCTATTTCTATGGCTCAAAAATTACTTATTGCTGATGAGCCAACAACTGCACTTGATGTAACAATTCAAGCTCAGATATTGGATCTGATAAATGTTATCGCAGAAAAGAAAAAAATGTCTCTTATCCTGATTACTCATTCTCTGGGATTAACTAGAAATACGACTGATAGGATGTATGTGATGTATGCAGGTTCAATAATCGAAACATCTCCTACTAAAAACCTTTATGACAATCCACTACATCCTTATACTGTGGGATTATTAAAATCTATTCCACGACTTACAGGCGAAGAATTCTCTGATGGTATACCTGGAAGGCTTCCAAATTATTTGAATCCATCTGACGGTTGTCGTTTTCAGGATCGTTGTCCAAAGGTCATGGAAGTATGTCGTCATAAAAAACCAATTCCTGTTGAGGTAGAACCTGAACATTGGGTATCATGCTTTCTCTATGATCAACCGAAGGATAGTTAAAATGGAAGAAGATTTAATAAAAATTGAAAATGTTAAAAAACATTTCCAAATCTCTAAGAATCAATCTGTTAAAGCTCTTGATGGGATTGATTTGACTATAAAGAAAGGTGAAACTGTTGGTTTAGTGGGTGAATCTGGATCAGGCAAAAGTACTTTAGCTTATACCCTGATGGGAATGTATGAACCTACTGAAGGAAATATGACTTTTAAATCAAATAATATTGCGATTAAAGCTCAAAAAAGAGATTTGAGTATAAAGAAAGATTTGCAAATTATTTTTCAAGACCCTAGTGGCTCACTTAATCCCAGAAGAAGCATTGGTAAGATTCTTTCAAGACCATTACTTCTTCATAAAATTGTTAAAAAGAATAAATTACATCAGAAACTGGTAAAACTGCTTGATACAGTAGAATTACCAGAAGAATATTTATATAAATATACACCCTCCATTGGTGGTGGAGAAAAGCAATTAGTAGCTATAGCTCGTTCAATTGCTACTAATCCGGAATTCCTGATTTTGGATGAACCAACCAGCTCATTGGATGTCTCTGTTCAGGGGAAAATTATTAATACGCTCATTAAACTGAAAAATGAAATGAATTTAACCTACCTTTTTATTACTCACGATATGAGTTTAATGAGAAATGTAGCTGATAAAATTGCCATTATGTATCTGGGTAAAATTATGGAAATGGCTTCAACTCGAGATTTCTTCGAAAAACCTAGGCATCCATATACTAAGATGCTTTTATCTTCTATTCCTGTTGTTAGTAAAGAAGAAGAAAGACTTTTACCTCATGAGATAAAATCTCAGGGAGAAATACCTAGTCCGGTTAATTTACCTAAAGGATGCAGATTTGTCACAAGATGTCCTTATGCAAAAGATATATGTAGAAAAAATGAACCAGAATTACATGAATATGATGATGGTCATTTTGTTCGTTGTTTTTTTAATAATCAGAAAAAATAAATTTATATGTAGGAGATTTAAATGCATTATTATCAACCTGAAACATTAAAAGATCTTCTCATGTTTTTGAATCATGAGAAGGATTGTAAAATTATCGCTGGTGGAACCGATCTTGTTATTTTAATGAGAGAAACAGATTTAAATCCATCTACTTTGATAGATATTACCTCAGTTAAGGATTTGTCTGGGATAATCGATGATGATATGGGCTTATCAATTGGATCCGCCACTACCATTGCAACAATTGCTTCTAGTAGAAGTTTACCAAATTGTTTGATTGAAGGAGCAGCCTCAATTGGCTCGCCACAAATTCGTAATGTAGCAACAATCGGTGGAAATGTATGTAATGCCTCACCTGGTGGTGATACAGTAGCTCCCTTATAATGATTAAATTCCGACGTT
>CAYYLA010000043.1:0-14169 GCA_964441785.1 uncultured Candidatus Cloacimonadota bacterium
ATTGCAGCTACTCCAGCATTAACATTAGCTTCAAGAGTTTGAGCTCCCATCTTCTTTGGAGTGAAGAAAACCCTGTTTCCAAATTTCTCAATCATCTCTTCCGCTTTGACAGGTGCAATATCAGAAGCAAATTTCAGATCTTCGCGTTCTTCAAAAATCTTAATAATGCCATCATCACATACAACCTCTTTTCTAGCCGTATTGATGATAGTTGCACCCTTTTTCATCAATCCAATAAGTTTGTAATTTACAAAGCGTTGTGTTGCAGGAATTGATGGAAGATGCAAACTGACATAATCAGAAATCTTATACATCTCTTCAACAGATTCAATTGCTTTTACACCAAATTCTTTCATGCGTTCTGCAGGGACATAGGGATCATAAGCTATCACTTCCATACCAAAACCTTTAGCAATCCTAGCAACATTGATGCCAACATTACCAAAGGCATGGATACCAATTGTTTTACCTTTTAGTTCCGTACCAGGTTTTCCATTAAATTGGCCACGAGCCATATAAACCATCATACCAAATGCCAGCTCTGCAACAGCATTTGAATTTTGACCAGGTGTATTCATAGCTACAACATCTTTGGCAGTGCAAGCATCGAGGTCAAGATTATCATATCCTGCACCAGCTCTTACCACAACCTTCAAATTATCTGCATTATCAACCACTTCTTTGGTTACCTTATCAGATCTGACAATCAAAGCATCAACATCTTTTACTGCATTAACAAAATCCTGTTGATCCGGATACTTCTCCAATAAAACCATTTCATAGCCCTTATCTGTGCAAATCTGCTTAATCTCAGAAACTGCTTCAGGGGCAAAAGGTTTTACCGTTGCTACTAATACTTTTTTGGACATAAAACCCTCCATATTTTTTTGTCTTTTAAGCCACCTGTAATAAATTGGTCAAGTTTAATCCATTCTAATAATTATTATGATCAAAAAAACTTGACGAGAATAGAGCACTAAAAGTTTATCGAGTGGAATAGCATAGAAGGAGAAAGGATGAAAAACATCAATATCTACAAAATCATAAGCGCTGTTGCGTTTTTAATTCTGATTTTTATTCTTATTGTTCCTCAGAAGTATAATGTTAACAGGAAACAAAAAGCAGCCGAATGTGTTCGCAATATGAAAACAATTTATGAAGCAGTAAATAGTTACATGTCTGAACGTGGAGAAAGTTTTACTGGTTCAACTCAGGATTTAGTTAGAACAGGTTATCTTAAAAAATCCTTTGAATGCCCGGAAAACGGTGTAGGTGATAAATATTTTATCGAGGGTAACTTTAATTCAGGTACTATTACTGTTCGATGTCCTCATGAAGAGAAGTTCCCTGATCATAAACTTCCGGAAGCTTATCGAGAATAATTAAAAAGAGGAAATAGAGTTTTAACCTTCAGGTTAGCCTGAAGGTTTTTTTTATAGCTTATGAAATATCAAGAATTTTTAGATTACATTTATCAAAGACATTCAGGCAATGTCAAACTTGGCTTGGATAGGATGTATGCTATCCTCGAAGCCATGGATAATCCCAATAACAAGTTAAAAGGCATCCATATTGCAGGAACAAACGGCAAAGGTTCTACTGCAGCAATGTGTGAGGCAATGTCCTTAAGTTGTGGTTTATCAACTGGATTAAACACCTCACCCCATTTAGTTGATTATCGTGAAAGAATCAGGATTAATGGATCCAATATCACACTGGATTCCCTCATAAATACCTATAAAAAATGGGAAGATACATTTGAGCAAAATGAAGCCTCATTTTTTGAGATCACAACAGCTATGGCATTTACAACATTTATGACAGAACATATTGATAATGCTATTTTTGAGGTTGGTTTAGGTGGACGACTTGACGGCACAAATCCCTTTCAATCAACAGTTTCTGTTATTACATCAATATCCTTTGATCATACTAAGAGTCTTGGCGATACAATAGGTAAGATAGCCTTTGAGAAAGCAAGAATTCTTAAGAAAAACACACCTTTGATTCTGGGTAATGTCCCCCTGGAAGCTGAGGATGTTATCGTAAATAAAGCCAGGGAATTAGATTGTCCTGTTTTTAAGTTTGGACAAAATTTTGGAATAAAGAATATCAGGATAGATTCAAAAGGCACAACCTTTGATTATTGGTTGGATGATTTAAACCTGGATGGAATAACTGTTAACCTGTTAGGTGCTCATCAGGCACATAATGCCTCAGTGGCAATCACAGCATTTATTACGTTCCTGACACGAATTGGACATCCTCTCGATTTAGATAAAATCAGGAAAGGATTGCAGCAGATAAATTGGCCGGGTCGACTACAAATTATTAATGAAAAGCCATTAACGTTGATAGACGGAGCTCATAATGAAGAAGGAATAAATGCCTTGGTAACAAATCTGAAAAAATTATTCCCCAATAAAAAAATCTATTTTGTATTGGCTATACTCCGTGACAAAAACCTTGAGAAAATAATTGATCAGATTTGTTCAGTAAGTTCGAAGATTTACATAGCAAAAAATCAATCAGCACGAGCAGCAGAGATCGAGGATCAAGAAGCTTTAGTAAAACTGCATAATAACGATTACGAGATCATTCCTGATGTTGTTGAAGCAACATTAAAAGCACGAAAAGATGCAAATGAAGATGATATTGTTATTGTATCTGGTTCTCTTTACACGATTTCAGAGGTTTTAAGAGCAAAAAATCAGACTATCAAATAATAAAATCCTATAAATAATAATAAAAAAAAGGGCTGTATTCGCAGCCCTTTTATTTTATGTTAAAATTATTTATTGCATCAAAATCATCTTCCTGGTCTGGATATTTTTGTCGGATTTGAGACGATAGAAATAGATACCACTCTCTACAACAGTTCCTGCCTCATTGGTTCCATCCCATTTGACTGTATGTGGATATTCAGAATCACCTGCAGCATATCCATTGAACAACGTTTTTACTTTTTGTCCTCTGATATTAAAAATATCCAGTTCAACTTCGCATCCCTCTTGCACACTGAAACTTATTGAAGTCTCTGGATTGAAAGGATTAGGATAGTTCTGCATCAACCCAAAATTATTAAGAAAATCCGGGGTTGGATCGTCACCATCGGGATTATTAATTGTCATTACAACCGGATCAAACAATTCAGAGCTACCTGCAACACTCCGGCTTTCAAGCCAATACCAGACATTATCTCCATTCTGCAGATAATTGGCATCTATCAGCAGATCAATTGATTCATCAAAGTAATTGTAGTTTGTAACGTCGGAAGTAGTTCCCGCACCAGGGATGAGATCATAATTAATCTGTACAGCTTCATCGGCATTATCATTGATTCCACGGTAGATATTCCAACCCAGATTATTGGTTTCCGATTGGGTAACCCATTGGAGTTGTGCATTGCCATTAAGATAGGTTGCTGTGAAGGATGAGAGAGTTACTGGTAATGGATTTTCATTACCCAATGTTCCCGTCAAAGAAAATTTCTTTATATCATGATTTGCTGTTTTGTTTGTGGAAGCAGTAGCAGCGGTTATGCCAAAATAGGCATCAAAGGTATCGTAATTTGAAGTTTCTTCACCAGAAGTATCAACACTTATAATATATGAGGGTTGATTTGTTTCCCAACTTGAATCATTCTCATGTTTATACTTAAATGTTAAATTTGCATCATTCCCATTCTGTACGCAACTTAATTCAATATCAATCCAACCATCATTTTCATAATATTGATTATCACTTGAAAAATTTGTTTCTAATCCGTTAATATGAACTAAGTTTTGACTAGTTCCAGGATCTACTATTAATGGAAGAGCTACAACGTGTGTATATTCTTGAGAATTAGCATCACCCTGATTTTTTGAATGATCAAATTCAAATCCATATCCACCTTTCAATGGAGCTGCTTGATCAGGATATGAAGGTCCAATCAAATCACTTTCTTCACTAATATTAGCAGCATTTACCCAGACAAAGGTTAAACCCTCACCAGTAAGATCAGTACTGGAAATACGTATTGTAGCATTTATTGTCCAACCAACATTCTGAAATGAACTCACTTTATAAAAAGCACTTGATAATTCTCCACTATTTCCATCATGCGTTAGTCTTAAAAAGTAACTTGTACCTTCATCTTCTGTAACATAAGTATAATCTCCTTGCATAGCCCAATCCGATGGATCAGAGTTATCATTAAAATATTCTGTAAAGGACTCAGAGTTAAGAGCCACAAATATTAAAATAAACAAAACAAATATTATTCTTTTCATAATCACCTCTTATTGTTTAATAATATTAGAATTTGATAATATCCAAAAAAATGTCAACAACTTCTTGATATTTCATTAATTTACATATCATCAGCTAACCCAAAATGCAACCTCATACTATGCTGATTAGTAGTTCCTTTTCCTCCTTGAAAGAAACGGGTGATAATCCTGTTTCCATCCTTAAATTTAACTATCCTTCCTATGGGAGAAGGTGAATCGAATTCGTTAGGATAGACCATTTTACTCTTTCCAACTCTTTTGGAATCATTTCTTAATAGTTGGATAGCCCCACCTGCCACAAGGATGTCAAGATCACCATCATTATCAAAATCAGACAATGCCGATCCCCAACCATTGAAATGTCTTGTTCCCGAAAGATATGTAACATCTCTAAATGTTCCATCTCCATTGCTCATATAGAGGAAAGAGCGTCTTCCTTCATAGACGTTGGTAATATAAAGATCCAGGTCACCATCGCAATCAAAATCCCCCCAGGCTGGATCAGAGTTGGTTTCTTCGAATCTGATGCCGGATGAAGCACGGATATCGGTGAAGAGGTAGTCCGGTGCACCTGAGTTCACATAGAGCATTGTTTTATTGGAGAAATCCAGATAACGAGGGTGCGCCAGGTTGCAGGTGATGAGATCAAGGTCACCGTCATTATCGAAATCAGCCCACTCTGCACCGATGGTATGTCCCCACCATCCATCAACTTCTACACCTGCAACTCCCCGATGGAGTGCTTCATTCCGGAAAGAGGCGTTTCCATCGTTAACCCAGAGGAAATTCTGGTTCAATCTATAATTTGCCACGAAGATATCCTGATCGCCGTCTTCATCAAAATCTGCGATGGAGACGCCTCTTCCAGCCTGGGGATCGCAAGGCTTACCAGTTATCCAGATTGAATCAGGAATCTCATCAAAGTATCCATCCCCAGAACCCAGGAACAGTTGATCCGCTTTGGGCAAGGAATTGCCATCATTCCAATCTTCATAATTAGCGAGATAGAAATCCATATTACCATCATTATCAAAATCGGCTATACCCAGACCTTCGGTAGAAATTCCGTTATCAATATCCTGACCTGAATATTCGAAATATGATCCTTTATTTATCAAAACAGCTTCTTTATCCTTGGAAATGAAATCCAACCAACCATCATTGTTGAGATCAGCCCAGATAGCACCGTTTGCCTTGTGATTATCCGGAATCATGATATCAGTAACTTCGTTAAAAGCTTTACCATTTGAATTGTGGAACAACCGCGATCCATTGAGCAATAAATCATCGAAACCATCATTATCATAATCGCCCCAGGCAACTCTTCCAGCATGTATATCAGATAACCCAATCGAATCTGTGATATCGGTAAATAAAACATCGATATAATCTGATTCTTTTCGGGCAAAACTGAGGATATGTTCTTTTTGAGAAATATCTGCAATCTCTTTTAATAATGAATCTGCCCTGGGCGTATAGATATTGCGAGAATCACCACACACAAGCGCTTGAATACACGCATTGATTGCATTATCTTTATCATCCAATTTGTTATAAGTAATCGCAAGCTGGAGATAGATCCTTCCCAGGGATGTCTCATCTTCTACACCGGGAGAATAATGTGCAACCACATCCAGTAACAATTCTATTGCAGAATCCGATTTCCCTGAATCCCGATAGATTTCTGCCAGAATATTCGCAGTTTTTATCGGAGCAGAACGTAACTCCAGCGCCCACTGCTCTTCCCCGTAAAAATCAAGATAATTCTCTGTTTTGGATAAAGCAAAAGCCGTCTCAGCAAATTCCTGTTGTTTCTCAATATTCACTTCTGTCTTTAAGTATATTGCAGAAAGATAGAAGGGGAGATAATCATCAGTAAATTCATGACGAAATTCAGTCAGTATCCTGTTCAGTTCTTCATTTCTACTAAGATTTTTCAGAGAATATGCATAATAATGATAAATAGTTCTCCGCCAGTTATTATCATTGTATTTATCCAACAATTCAACGAAAACATCAACCTTAAGAGAATCATTATTCCAGACGGGATACAGTCTATCATAGAATTCATTGGATGCCAGATCAAAGGCAACGTCAGAGGAGGGAAATTCCTCAATTATTTGATTTCTAATCTCCTCAATAAATAGAGAATCTTTCGGATCATTTAAAAGCATCAAACCTTGAAGAGCAGTAGAATAGATTTCCACATCTGCTTTCGCGATGGCAACAAGTGAATCTATCTGATTTCTAACTAATGCTGTTGCATCAACATGTTGCGAGTTGAGCAAATGCTTCCAATATCCAATTTTATCTGAATGTTCAGCATTTTCTGCATTTTCTGCATTTAAGGTATTGGCGAAAATTGTTATTATCAAAAGAAAAAAAATGACTTGAGCTTTCATTTTTACCTCCACACCACTAATTATAATTAGGTAAAAATTTGATAATTTATTTCCCGGTAATTGAGATTCTCCCGGAGGTTGGATATGAAAAAGTACTTTCCAGTAATCTTAATTATCATACTTGCATTAACAATTATGCAGCGACGGAAAAAGGTGACTAATTTTAATAAAATAGATTACGACCGAATAGAAGAGGATGTAACGAATATTAGTGGATTTGTTGATTATGTAGATAAAAAGGGTGGATATTCACTCCAGCATCCCGATGATTGGGAATTAAGTGATTCTTCCTATAAAAATGAAATGATCCGGGCAGATATTTTTCAAGGAAATGACATAGGATTTCAAGTTCGTTTGTACAAAAATGACCGCAAGAATTTCAAGCAATTTGTCTCGGATTATCTGGATCAGTTTGAGCAGGATATGGTTAAACGTTGGGGTGGAGAACTTCAATCAGTAAAAAAGAATTTTGTTGAGGGGCGAAAAAACGTGTATTATAGAGTTTTATACAACCACAACAAAGACGAAGGAGAAGAATGGCGTTATCTGGAATACATCTGGAATCTGGATGATCAGGTATTATGGTTTCAATGCGGTTTTAACCATGAGAAAGTTCCTGACGGGATCACACAACTGGATGAAGTAGCAGAGAGTGTTCTACTATTCAATTAATTCAGCTTTATAGCCTGCTTTTGTAATGGCACTAATAATCTCTTGCGGATCTGAATCGCCTGAAACTTCAGCCAGTTTCTCATTTAGTAGAACAGAAGATGAATCGACACCGAGAACATCATCTATTGCACTTTTAACATGAGCTACACAGTGATTACAGGTCATCCCCTGGACGTGATATCTTTTTATATTTTTCATAGTAATAATCTCCTTTGGCGAATAATCAGTTGTAAAAAAGCGTGCTTTGATCTTTCTGTACAACGAAAGTAAAAGAAATACCGAGAACAGAATCGTTGACAAAGTCAAAATCACATTTGATCCATGATGTTGATGAAGATTAGACATCATCTGTTCATAGCCGGTAATTGAAAATATCCAATTTAAAAGATAACCTGACAAAACAGCCATTGATGCAATTATAGAGAGATAGATAACAATAGTTTTTCTTCCCAGAGCTCTACTTATCATAGTTATGGTTGCAATATTGGTTGCAGGTCCTGTAATCAGGAAGACCAGGGCAGCTCCGGGAGATATCCCTTTCAAAATCAGACTTACAGCGATTGGGATAGAGGCAGTAGCACAGACATACAGTGGAATAGCAAAAAGCATCATCATCAACATGCCAGGTAAACCATTGCCACCATATTTAACAAAAAATTCATCAGGAATAGCAAAGGATATAACCGCAGCTAGAATAATACCAACAACCAGTTGAAGAGAGATATCATCCAGAAATTCACTGAAGGCATACTTCATACCGACATATATTTTTTGAGGTAAATTTTTTGGTTCCACTGGTGTAACTGTGCAACTTGAGCAATCATGAGCTTGATTATTTGTTCTACTTTTAATTGAATTCTGATCGCCAGCAGAATCATCTTTTTTTAGTAAAGCATTGGCAGCAACTCCCCCAATAATACCGGAGAAGAAAGCGGCAATAGGGCGGAATATAGCAAAGACCGGGCCCATCATACCGTAGGTGGCAATTATACTATCAACACCAGTTTGAGGCGTTGAGATAAGAAAGGATAAGGTAGCTCCTTTTGATGCTTTTTGTTTGCGAAGATACAGGGCTGTTGGAATTACACCACAGGAACATAAAGGCAATGGAACACCTAGAACAGAAGCTTTCAGAACGGATGCTATATTATTTTTTCCAAGATGCTTTGCTATAAAATCCTTCTTAAATATGATGTGCAAAAACCCCGAAAACGCCAATCCCAGAAAGAGATATGGTGCTATATCGAGATAAATATCCTTTAGATTCTCAAAAAATAATTGGAACAATGTACTTTCCTTTACTAAAAATATTAAGCCGGGTAGATTATTAAACCTACCCGGCATTAGATTGATATTTAGATTGCAGCTCCACAAACCTGGGTAATCATATTAGTCCATATCTGACCCTGGCGTGCATTGAGCATCCTAACAACTTCGACGTTAAAGTCACTCCAGTTGCGGATAATATCCGATCTGGTTCTTTCAATTAGATATTCCAGTTCCTCGATTCTGCTATAGCTTTTACCTATAACATATCCATCGATTTCTTTTTGATATTGATCTATCATCCGATTAAGATGAATTCTCCTCTGTTCAAATCGTCTTTCCAGCATTCTAAATTTTCTATATTGGTCATCATTCAATCGTAGTGGTTCCAGCATGGATTCACTGTAAGATATCCCCCAAATACTGCAAGAAACCTGAACCTGGTCATGTTGTCCATTTGGAATATCATAAGGTACTGCATTTTTTTCTAAGGATAGCTGAAGAGCCGGAAGAGCTGAAACGATTACCATAAGTAACATTACAAAGCTTATAGACTTTTTCATCCTATCCTCCTATCATACACCGCAGAAATTACCGACAATGGCGTCCCAACGTCTTGCCTGATCAGGATTCATTAATGATAACATTTTAAGATTGTAGGTTTTCCAATTTTCCTGTAGCAACATCTGTGCTCTGGATATATTTCTCTGGTAAACCATTTTTGCTGGGTCATCTACCATGGAAAATGGACCATTTATTTTTCTTTCATAGAATTTAATTTCTCTAATTAATTTCATTCGCATATCATTGTGATGGATAGTGTAACTCTTTGCCATTTCATAATACTTATCTTCGAGATATAACATCCTTATCATTTCACCGGATACGTCAAATCCTGTTGTGTTACAGGTTAAATCCAATTCCAGTCTATCACGGGCTTCACGGGGTCTATTTACATTTATTACAGAAGAGCTGAAGGCACTTAAGCCTACCATGCTGAATAAAACAGCTATTAAAAACATGTATCTGATTTTCATCTTAATCTCCTAAAATTTTTTTTTATCTATATTTCCTAAACATAGGTAAAAGACTTCATCACCAGATGATTGAATTGTTCCATATCAATAGCAATTTCCACATAAATCCAATTTCACGAAACAAAAAGGTGGAACATCCTTAATCACCCTCAATTTCACATCTATTCCCAAGTGGGATAACAACAATCTCTGGCAATTATTAGTAGCAGCAACTTTTTTTTTGACATTTATTTAGTAATGCGTAATTGTAAAATTTTCGGACAATAAATATTTTTATAATTGTAGTTGAAATATTTCTATTGTTAAATCTTGTAGTTTATAATGTTATAATCTGAATTTAATTCATTTTACAAAGAGAATCTATTCATAAATTCTATTTCTATCTGATCAAATGTTTTCGCAAAATAATCTGCTTTTTCCTTTATAATGGTTCTATCTCCACTGGCTTGCTTATCTTCAATAGCAAAAACAGTCATTTCAGCATTTAAAGCAGCTTCAACTCCCACCAGTGTATCTTCAATAACGAGGCAATGTTCCGGTTTGACATCAATCAGGCTAGCAGCTTCGAGAAAAATATCAGGATAAGGTTTCCCCTTTATCCCCTTACAGCCACTTACGATTACATCAAAATAATCAAAAATCCCATGAGATTTTAAAACCAGCTCTGTTAATTGCAACTCGTTACTGGTACCGATAGCAGTTTTGATTTTATTTTCATGCAATAATTCCAGAAAGTTCTTCACACCTGGACGAAGTTCGATTCTATTTTTGTAATGCTCTTCCACCATCAGAATCCATTCAGTCATAATCTCTTCGATAGTATCGGGAAGATTAAATTTCTCTTTGAAATAGACAGCAATCTCTGTAAAGCTATTACCGGATTTAACATCTTTAAAGAGATCATCCGGAGGTACAATATCTCTTTTTCTCAGATACTCTTTATCAACCGAAAGCCAAACACCCATAGAGTCAATAAGTGTGCCATCAAGATCGAAAATTACAGCTTTAATGTCCATCATTCCTCAAAAAAATAGCTCGCTAAACAAAGGGGTTGTCCCATAATTAAAATTTTTAGATCTCTCCACTACTGTCGAGAATGACACTTTTATTGAGATCATACCTTACAACTAAAATATCCAAGTCTTTATTAATGATTTTCAAACTCGTCATGGTTGTGAGAACCCCCCTTTGACAACTTAAAAAAAACGAGCCCCTTTTAGCAAGAGACTCGTAATATAATTTATTATCTAGAATATTTTCTCTAATGTTACAGTTCTACCTTCGATAAACATGGCATTATCAAAGGTTTCCTTAGCCATCTTAACTTCATCAGTTCCAGAATGAGGATTATGAAGTTTTACATGATCGGATCTCAATCCACCCAGAATCCAGCGTGAATCTTCCATATAGACAAGGTCATCAAGTCCGGCTTTAAGTCTATCCATCACATTACTGGAGAGAGCAATTTTACCAACAGGGATAGCTTCATCAATCAATACAGGAAGTCGTTTAACTTTCTCACCCTTAGTATGATTGGGTTTACCACCTTTATATTGTTCCATTGCATAATCCAGGGTATCGATTGTAAGACCTTTGATTTTATCCAGATCCTGGTTTTTCTGAGAAGTCATCAAGGTAACCACAACACCGATGATGGCTGTAATAGTCATACCAAACAACGCTCTGGAGTAGATATAGATACCATTTTGAGGAGCAGAAACAAACCAGGCCAGCGGATCAATCATTTTTGGAATAAACACAGTCAATACTGTAAGGGTTGAACCGGAGAGCATAGACACGATAGCAGCTTTAGCATTAAAGCGTTTCCAGAAAGCTCCCAGGAAGATTGTTGTAACGATTGAAGGGATAATAATCATAATACCTTTATAGTGAATAGACATCAGACTACCCTTCATATTTGAGAACATATAGACAAGAGCTAAACCGATCAAAGCGGTACCTGCAGAAACCCAGCGAGCAGCTTTAAGATAGTGTTTATCATCAGCTTCAGGTTTGATAAGTGGTTTATAGATATCATAGATACCAATAGCAGCACAAGCATTGATAAGGGTATCCACGGTTGACATCAAAGCAGCCGTAAGAGCTGCTATAACAAAACCGAATACAACCGCATTATGTTTGAGTGTTTCCCAGGCTACAATTATGAATGTATGGAAATGGTTAGCGATATGAATTGGATTAATACCTTCTAAAGCTCCGCCCATTGCTGCTTGCTTAACAATAAGAGATTTAGCTATCCAACCTACAGCACCAACAATAATTGCTGAGAATGGTAGAGTGAAAAGCACATTGAACACAGCGGCTTTACGACCATCATTAACACTTTTCAAAGCCAGATAACGCATGATGAAACCCTGGTTCATAAAGGTAAATGCGATACTTCCCGCTAAAGCTTCTCCCCAGAATAATCCAGCTGTATTAAATTTTGGATCATTCAACAGATCGACAAAGGGCAAGCGATGGGTTACCGGTAGATAAGACCAGAATTCGCCAAACCCTCCAAGTGCAACAATACCGGCAATAATAGCGATACCTCCGGCAAGGTACAACATAACCCCCTGGAGCAAATCGGTAAAGATAACAGCCGTCTGACCACCAAAGGTTACATATCCTCCGAGAATAATAGTAGCTATTGGAACAGTATAAATCAGCGGAATTCCAAGAAGACCTTCCATTGCTACACCAATTGTGAATAAGTTGTATCCAATATAGAAAAGCATATAAGCCATTATGATAACTAACGATATATATCTTGCTGTACTGTTAAATCGACGTTCGAAATATTCCGGAATTGAGCGAATGCGAGAGAAATAGATGATTGGCAACCATCCAAACATAAAGAAAGGAACAATAAACCAGTCATTCGTATAGGTCATCGAGCTACTCATACCGGTTTCAAAACCCTGTTGTGAATATTTAAGATAACTGTATGATCCGATACCGGTTGCGATCATACTGGCAGCACCAAGCCACCAGGCAAAGCGCTGACCACTATAGAAGAAGTCATTAATATTCTTACTGAAACGTGAGAAATAAGAACCAAACAAAGCGATAAGAATCGAATAAACAACAACCACAACACCGATAACAACGAGAGCGGTAGTTTCTAGATTTAAACTGGATAGATGTTCCATTACATGGCCCCCTTCACCGGTATATTAACTGCCAGCAGAATCCAGACAAGATGCAGAATTGCAAAGAAGAAGAACCCGGCAATAATCCAGGTGAACCAAAATCTGTCATTTCGACGTTTAAGATTACAGGCACCACTTTTCAAAATAAGATTGATACCAATTATAAAAACAATCGCTCCAAAGCCATACTGATACAAATAGCTAGTCCAGGGATTACTGGGACCAAGCTGAGCAATCAACAGGCGAGGAAAAGCATAAACAACTACCAGTAGAAGAATAATAATTACGGCTACTGGTAAGCCTTTTTTTTCTTCTTTTTCCATATTTTTTTCTCCCTTTGATTTTCAATAGAAATATTAAATTATTTTCTCTGAATTATAAGTCAAGTATTGATTTATTATAACCCTAAAAGCGGGTAAAGTTCGGATAGTTGTGAAATCTCATAATCAGCTTTTAAACGATCTGTCCCTTTATGTCTTTGAGGATTCATCCAGCAGGTAGCAATATTAAGCTCAACTCCACCCTTGATATCTGAGTTCAAGCTATCTCCGATTATCAATATTTCATCTAATTGAAATTCAGAATAATCCTTCAAAACGCCTTCGAAATAACGTCGATCCGGTTTTGGATATCCAACCTCTTCGGATACAAAAATCTTGCCTTTAAAATACCCAGCAAGTTTGGATTTCATTATGCGCGGATGCTGAACATCGGCTATACCATTTGTAATGATAACACAGGTAAAATCCTGATCACTTCTTTCTATCTCAGCCATCAACGCCTCTGCCCCATCAATAAGATCTGTTCCTTTAGCCAACTCTTTGATATAATATCGGCTCATCTCTTGGGAATCTTCAGCCTTATTCAAGTGATCCAGAAACTGCCTGAAAAGTTTAATCCTCAACTCTTTTGACGTAATCTTCCCATCTTCAAAATCCTTCCATACTCCTTTATTATATACCTCGTAAATTTTATGATTTGCACTGAAATCACCCTCAATTTTGTATTTTTCCAGAGTATTTCTAAAGGCTCTTCTCTCAGCTTTCTCAAAATCAAATAGTGTTCCATCTGCATCAAATAACAGTAATTTATATCCCATTTCTCACCTCGTTGTTTGTTTCCTTGTGGGAGACAAAATCGTCAATTGTTTTATTGGGAATACAGTGAGGATACGATTAAATAATAAGTGAGAAGGGAAAGGGGAAAGGTGAGAAGTAAAATGTACCCTTGAGGAATTAGTAGGTAGTATGTAGTACGTAGTAGGTAGAAGTGGCTATTGGTAATTTGTAAGGAGCTTATAGGAATTTGTAGGAATTTGTAGGAATTCATTGTAACTGTAATTGAAAATTGAATGATAAAACTG
>CAYYLA010000044.1:0-14157 GCA_964441785.1 uncultured Candidatus Cloacimonadota bacterium
GCAGCAATATGAAGGGCTAAGGTAGTTTTTCCTGATGCTTCGGAACCATAAATTTCGGTAATACGTCCTCTTGGAATTCCACCAATTCCCAATGCTGCATTAAGATTAATTGCGCCTGTTGGAATAACATCAACCTGATTATTGGGTTTATCTCCCATACGCATCAATGTCCCAACGCCATACTGTTTGTCTAACTGCTTGATCGCTGTCTGTAAAGCAGAATTTTTGTCTTTTCCAGCCATGTTCACTCCTTTGAAAAATTAAATTTTTCTACAGTATCATATTGTGGTCCCTCAGGTCGCAAAATGCTACGATAAATCGTAGCCTCTGATACTTCGATCTTTTCAATAATTAACTCCGTAGTTAATATTTTTTGAATAAAGAAATCTGGCAATCTTTTTTTTATCCTACCTAAAGTAATGTGAGGCTTAAATGTCTTCTTTTCAATAGGATAACCCATTGTTATAAGTTTTTTAAAAAATCTTTTTTGGAGTTTTAATATAGATTTATCATCAATTTCGAATTCAATCCAAATAATTCTTGGGAGCCTATTTGAGTCAAAATTGACTGTAAAGTTAAAGCATTCTACTTGAGATATATTTTGAAATTCTCTTTCCAGGAAGTCAATAATTTCTTCAAGATCATTTTCATTTAAATCTTTTACAAATTGAAGTGTAATGTGAAAATTTTCAGGAGCAACCCAGTTAATATCTTTAACATTGTATTGTTTAAGATTTCTCTGGAGCTCCTCAAATTTCTTCCTGATCTTATCAGGAATATCGAGAGCTAGAAAAGCTCGCATTATCGTTTATAATTAATATCTCTAAGGAATTTCTTTCTATTGGTAATATCAGAATCTAATTCAATACCCTTAGGAGAGAAACCATCAACAACACCTAATATACCGCATCCCTGTTCTGTCTCGGCAACAATAACCTCTACAGGATTGGCTGTTGCGCAGTAGATATTTACAACTTCTCTACAACTTTTTATAGCTGGAAGAACATTGATTGGAAAGGCATTTCTTAAGATAATCAAGAAACTATGTCCTGCACCAATACGTCTCTGGTTTTCTACAGCAATTTCCATAAGATCGTTATCATTACCTTCTTTTCTAACCAGGCAAGGACCGGAAGCCTCATTAAAAGCAAGCCCAAATTCAATACCAGGGAAACTATTTATCAGTGCTTCGTAGAGGTCTTCAACTGTTTTGATAAAGTGGGACATGCCAAAAATAATGTTGCAACCTTCAGGAAATTTAATCTTTTCAGTTTTAATATTCATAAAATCTCCAAGAGGATAAATTGTAAAAAAAATAAAAAGAGACCTGAACAGGTCTCTTTAATATTATACGACTTTCTTAACCTTGTTTGATTTGAGGCAGGTTGTACAAACGTTAACTCTTTTAACTTTGCCATCAATTTCTGCTCTCATTTTTTGAAGGTTAGGAAAGAATTTTCTCTTAGTAGCACTCAAAGAGTGACTTCTATGATTGCCCGTTAAGGCTCCTTTTCCACATACATCGCAAACTCTAGACATTTTGTTCACCTTCCTAATATTAAAATCTTTAACAAAAAAATTTCTAAGTGTTTATCTGGCAAGTATTTTTCGAAATTATATTTTTTTATTTTTTTTTGCAGCCTTTTTCACGTTTCTTTGTCATACTATATAGAAGCAGTAAAAGAGATAAGATATGGATAAAAGAAAATTTGATGATATTGTAAATCAAGAAAGCAAAAAACTCTATAATTATATATTAAAGATGATTAGAGTTAAAGAAGAATCCGAAGACGTACTTCAGGATGTTTTTATCTCTTTCTGGAACAAAATAGAACAGGTCAACGAATCAACCTATCATGGATATCTTTATCGAACCGCCTATAATAAATCATTAAACCGGATCAAGAAATTAAAAAAGACAAAAAAAGTATCGCTAGATAATATTGGCGAGCTACAGGCAAAGAGTGAAAATAATTATAATGATGAGATTGAAGAACTGGTCGCTCAGGCATTGGCTCAACTAAAACCCAAAGAGTCAATACTCCTCGAGCTTCAGTATTTTCAAAATCTCAGTTATGCAGAAATAGCTGAGCGGATGAAACTTAGCATTTCAGCTGTGGACTCGAGATTATTTAGAGCGAAAAAAAAATTAAAAAAAATTATTTTGCAGGATAGTAGAAATTTAGATGTCAGTAGTATTGAAGGAGGCAACAATGGCAAAGCAATGTATATTTAAAAATAAAGTAAATGCTTTTTTAGATAATGAACTATCTCAACAGGAACGTAGTCGTATGAAAGAGCATTTATTAAGTTGTCAAAGTTGCCAACAGGAATTACGCGAGCTTCAGAAGCTTAATCGAATATTGGGAAAGGTTAGAACCGATTCCCCTTCTATCGAAACAATGAATACGATACGATCGCTATCCAGTCGTATCGAGAAATCCCCAAGTAGATGGATTATATCTGGATCTATCGCAGCCTCATTTATCATTGGATTGATGTTAAGTACACTTACGTTTAGTACTGCAACCCAATCCCAGAATGATTATCAGCTTGGGAATAACAGTTTATATAGCTACTTTATAGGAGATGAAGATGTCCAATAAATCACTTACTATATTAGTTTTAATATCATTAGCATTCAATATCGCTTTTTTACTTGGATTTATCTATACCCGATTAGCGGGACCTATCGTTCCTCCCAAAGATAAACCCCCAATAATTAATCCTCATGCGGTTATGGAGCATCTAAAAATCAGAAAAGAACAATTTAAGGATATGGCAATGAGCCACCAAAAAGCCCAGATGGATTTTTATGATGAGTTATCAAACAAAGAGTATGATGAAGATAAACTTTTAATGAAACTGAAAACAGCCCTGGATTTACAGAGAACTTTAGATTTAGAAGTTGGTAGAAGCCTGATAAGGTATAGAGCTAATTTAACACCTGAACAGGCAGAGAAAACATTTAAACAAATATACAAAAACAGAAAAAACAGGAATCCAAGATTCCAAAACAGACAAGGAGTACAGAAATGAAAAGAGTAATTATTACAGTAATGACATTAATCGTATTAACCGGATTGTTGGTAGCACAAGATTGCTATGATTGTGGACAAAATAATAGAGAGATGAAAGGACGCATGATGAGGCAGAATCATCAGGAAGATAATGGTATGATGCGTGGCCATCAGAATAGGGATAACCTGATGGATGAACTTGATCTTAATGATGCTCAGAAAGCGAAATTCGCCGAATTACGTACAGAAAACAAAAAATCTGAGATTGAATTAGAAGCTGACATCAAGAGCTTGAAAGTCGACAAAAGAGATGCTATGAAGAACAAAGATTTTGATCAAGTTAAAAAACTGATAAAAGAGATCAATGATATCAAAGAAGAGATTCAGCTTAAAAAGATTGATTTCCAGGAAGCAAAATGGAACCTTTTGGATAGTGATCAGAAAGCTAAACTGGAAGAATTAAGAAAAGAATCCCCAAAAATGGGAATGAAAAACATGAAAGAAATGAAACAGCGTCGGATGCAAAGCGAATAATTTCAGCAAATCCCATTTTCATAAAAAAAAGCACTGTTAATCGCAGTGCTTTTTTTGTAATATCTCTTTAATATTTTTTAGTTCCATAATTATGTGTTTTTTCAGTTCGTTTTTTTCCACAGGAAAATCAAGTTTTATCTGTTCCTTATTGCGCTTCATCTCTTTAAGCTTTTTCTTCACACCTTCGATTGTAAAACGCTGATTATAAAGCATGTACTTTATTCTGCGAAGAAGTTCAATATCTTCCTGAGTATATTTACGATTTCGTCCGAGTTTTTTCTTTGGTTTCAGTTGATCAAACTCTTTTTCCCAATAACGTAAGATATGGTCTTTTAATCCAAGCAGGTTAGATACTTCGCCTATCGAATAATAATATTTCTTCATAATCTACTTTCTTTTCTATTTCTGAAACCCATAATTATCAAAAGCAAAAGTATAAGAAGCATCAGTTTTGGCAACCAATTAAAAAAGCGGGTATAAAATGTTTGGCTTTTAGTTACTTTTATATCACCCAAAAGGATAGTACGATTAAAAAGTTCAGTATAACCTGAATATTCACCGGTTGGATCAACAATCAAACTAATCCCGGTATTTGCAGATCTTACAATTTGCCTTCTGGTTTCGATTGCACGAAATCTTGAAATTACGGCATGTTGATATGTACCTATTGAATGCTTAAACCAGGCATCATTGGTTAGATTCAGAATTATATCAGTATCATTATGAACCATTAAAGCTGTCTGCTTGGAAAAAGCAATCTCGAAACAAATCTGTGGAGAAAATCTTAATCCTTCATAATCATAGAACACATTATCATTACCATACTCAAAATTAGCCTGTCCTAAATGTACATTCCAGAGAAATGGCAGATACTTCAAAAATGGCATTCGCTCTCCAAAAGGAACAAGATAATTTTTATAATAGAGATCTCCCATCCTACCATCAGGATAAAAAATAGAGGCTGAGTTGTAGAATTTGTATTTTTCGGGGTGATCATCACCGGCAAACTCATAATTTGGAAAGCCAGTAACAATCGGTATATCAAGATCACTGACCAATGCTTTCATTATTAATTTATACTTGTATTGTCTGGCCAAATAAAGTGGCCAGGCAGATTCTGGCCATAAAATCAATGATGCACCAGCTTCTTTTGCCTCTAAAGATAGATCTGAATATATAGATATGGTGCTATCAAGAAATGATTGTTCCCATTTCATATCCTGCGGTATGCTGGCTTGGATAATTGCAATTTTTTTTCCTGGTTCTTTGATATCCAAACTTCCTGGCCGATACAGACCATATGTGATCCAAACCACTAATATAAGTAGAATATAAAACAGATTTCTTTTTAGATTCACTTTCAAATTATTGATACAAATATTAATTGAAACAATCAATAAACTTATAAGTGCAACACCGCCAATATCAGCAACTTGCAGTAAGAGATTATAATCCGCCAGAGAATATCCTATATCAAACCAGGGAAACCTGAATTCGCCATAGTTCTGAATATAGTCAAAAATGATCCAAACTGCTGCAAAAGCAATATATCTTAATCTATGCTGTGCTTTAAAAAAGAAAGAGATCACAGTGAAAAGAATAAAATAGTAGCCGGTAAAAAGGAGATAAAGTCCCAGAAAACCAGGAAGGGTTACGAGAACTATCCAATGAAGAGCTACAGAGATGTATGAAAAACTGTAAAAAAATGCTGCTATCAGATTTTTCTTTGAATCATATTGTTGATCAAAAAATGTAAGCAAAGGAACTAATGCAAAAAAACTGATTAATCCCAGACCTAGAGGTGTACGGGCAATTCCTACCAGTAAACCCGATAACAGAGGTAAAAAGATATGTTTATTATTGGTTATAAACTTTATATATGATTTCATCTAAGATTAATTGATTTTCCTGTTTAAATATCATTATTGAATTTGTAATATTAACGAATTCCATTGAGGTTGAAATTTTATACTCGAAATTTCCTTTCTCTGTGGTTATATCATTGTCCGTAATTACAAAACGAATACCATTATCGTAGAAAATAAACCCCGGAAACGTTTCTACAAATTGACCTAACCGTGTGAAAATAAGTGAATTATTGCCATCATACACTACTATATAATTCTTATGAACTTTAATCATTTGTGGATTATCCAGCAAAAAATCACCAAAATCAAATAAGTGTTGATTAGTAAGCAGATCAATTGATAAAATACGGTTTGCTGAGCAGTCATAGACATAAGCTATTTCATCAGAGGTTACAGAAAACAGGCAGGGATCACTGACAATGCCAATATCTTGGGATGATATATATTTCCCATCATAATCAAATTTCAGAATCTGCCTGTTATCTCGATCCAAAATAAACAGGCCACCGTTTGATGCAATCTCGATATCAGTAATACGACCGATTATATTATTCTTACTACTTTGATTGTTGATAATGTTTTTTTTGTGATTACTCAGAACAGTCACTTCATTTTTATTCCGCTTAAGCAAATAAAAGATCTTATTGAAATCATTGTAGAGAATTTTATCAGGATTATCATTCAGGATAATCGTATGTTTTCTCTGTATATCAATGGGAATTAAATCCTGTTGGAGAAGAGAGACAGAGCTACATCCAAGGAATAGAAGTAGAATCAGGGTAAGATTAATTATCTTTTGCAAAATGAATATCCTTCAATTTGCCTTGAATAGTAGTACGTCCCTGCCAGGTATTAAATTCGAGTGAGAAAGCGATATCGATAACAGAGCCTTTTTTAAGGAAAGGTAAAAAATCACCAAGATTGAACCCAATCAAATCCAGAACGCAACCATCCTTCATAACTTTAAGTTTCAGGTGGTTTTTGCCAACATTATACGGGAAGCCAATGATAGTAACATCTTCGGTATAGAATGTGGGTCTCATATTTCCAGGGCCAAAGGGAGCGAACTTATTCAACCACTCAAGAAGATGTTCATTGATTTCATATAGTTCCAATTTATTTTCAACATTTAAGGGTGGGATAAGTTGTTCTTGAGTAACATTTTCCAGGATGAACTTATTAAGTCTATTTTCAAACATATCCAGATATTCAGCCAGAACCGATAAACCGGCAGCATATTTATGTCCGCCAAAGGTTTCGAGGTATTCATCAACATGAGAAAGAGCGCCAAAGAGGTCAAATCCAGCAATACTTCTTCCAGAGCCACTACCAACACCTTCATTAAATGATATCATAATAGTAGGGCGATAATATTTTTCAACAAGCTTAGATGCAACAATACCGATAACACCGGGATGCCAGATATCAGAAGAGACAGCGATGCCACCGGTTTTCTTGATATCCTTATATTTTTTTTCAATAATCTCGCATGCTTCCTGGAATGTACGTTGATCAATCTGTTGTCGCAGAGAATTCTCGCGTTCGATAATTTCTGCAAGTTCTCTACTTTTATCTTCATCAGTTGCAACCATTAATTCTACAGCTCTCATTGCGCTACCCATACGTCCAGCTGCATTAATTCGAGGAGCTATACCGAAGACGATATCTGCAGAATTCAATTCTTTATGAGACAAACCAGCTATATTTATCAAAGCATTAAGTCCAATATTATTTCTCTTCACCAGTCGTTCTAATCCTATACTGGCATAGACTCTGTTCTCACCGCTTAAGGGTACAATATCTGCAATGGTCCCCAGGGCAACCAGATCTACATATTTATCTACAAATTCTTTTGAATCCACACCCATTTCTGCATAGACAGCCATAAGTAATTTATAGGCCACTCCAACACCGGCAAGATGTTCAAAAGGGTATCCACAATCACTGATTTTAGGATTAATAATGGCATAAGCTTTGGGTAGTTCATCTTTAGGATTGTGATGATCGGTAACAATGATATCAACCTCACGTTCTGTAATCTGATCGATTTCCTCAAAGGCATTGATTCCACAATCAACACTGATAATCAGTTTAGCTCCTTCATCAACAATCTGGTCGACACCGGTAAGAGAAAGGCCATAACCATCAATCATACGATGTGGGATATAGTAATCAACCACCGCACCGATTTTTTTTAAACCAAGGAATAATAAGGCCGTAGAGGTAGTACCATCCACATCATAATCACCATATATATAGATTAATTCTTTCTTATCGATGGCTTTGATAATGCGGTGTACTGCTTTTTTCATATCGGGAAAAATAAAGGGATCACTAACATCATCCAAACTTGGAGAGAAGAATTGATTAATTTCTTCGATATTATGTAATCCTTTTCTAATCAACATTTCCGCAATCATATCGGGACACTTAATTTCATCTATAATAGTAGCTTTAAGCTGTAGTTGTTCCTCAGTTAAAGGATCAGAAGTTTTCCATCTCTTTTGCATAATACACCCTCAAAAATCTATTTATTTCACATATCAAACATATATTGTATTATTAAATAAAATTGTCAAAGAAGATATTAAGCCGAATTCTGTAAACTATCTAACAAATAGCCTAATGTCTATTTCTCTAAAACGGATATTGCTATACTCAAAGGAGTTCAGTAAATGACCGTTTTCAGCTGCCCACCCGAGAATGAAAGGATCGGGTCAATCCACATCCTCCTATTTGGCATTGCACCGAATAAGGCTTTCCTGGCATTCCGATTCACATCGGAATCCGGTGGTCTCTTACACCACCATTTCACCCTTAGCTCATAAGAGCCGGTTTATTTCTGTGGAGCTGGCTCCCCGTTACCGGGACTTCCCGTTAAGAAGTATTCTACCCTATGGTGTTCGGACTTTCCTCTCCCAGATATTGAGGTAAAACCTCAAAGCTGGAAGCAGACATTTTATCTTCTTTGACAAATAACATGCAACTATTCGTCTTCAGGTTTCTTTACAAGCATTCTTCCGCAATTTTCGCAGCTGATATGCTTATTACCCTCTTTTATCTCAATTTGTAACTGTGGACGAATTTTATACCCACATCCACTACAGGCATTATTGATACTAAAAACAACTGCCTTTCGATTTTTATTTTTGATCAAGGCAGCATATCTTCTAACAAGATTAGAAGAGATATGTTTAGCTAAGCTATTACGTTTTTCTCTCAGTTCCTTGATCTCGTTTTCAACTTGAGTAATTTTATTTTGTAATTTTTTTTCATTTGCCTTAAGATTTTCTTCTGCTTTTTTATGTTCTTCAGTTGCTTTTTCAAGCTCAATTTTAATATTAGATTCTTGTTCCATCAAATCAAGAATATCATCATCGATTTCAGAGTTGATCTTTTCAAGATGGCTTACTTCACTGTTTAAGGCCTTATACTCTTTGTTAGTCTTAATCGTTAGAAGTTGATTTTTATACTTGGCAATATTTTCGTTATTTTCTTTAATTTTCAATTCATTTAGACGTTGATTTTTTTTATTTTCGTCTAATTTTGATTTAACTTCTGTCAACTTCTCCCCAGTCTGAGTCAATGCCGATTTCATACTACTTAGTTCTTCAGGTAGTTTTTTCGTTAATATCGTTTTTTCGCCAATAATATCATCAATTTTCTGCATATCTATCAGAACTTTCAACTGCATTTTCATTTAATATACTCCCTTATAAAAAAAAGCATTTATCCAAAGATAAATGCTTTTTTCCAACAAATTTATAATTACTAATATTTTTAAAACTACTCACCCTTCGTTTCACTATATGATTCCTCTCTTCTATCTTGATTGTCATAAAAAAGTGGTAGCATAATCTGTCAACCCTCAATTATCCATCATCGCTATTTTGCATAAATTCAATACCTTGCTGTTCATCTGAAATAACCACATAATCCTTATAGACCCTGAGCTTTGAATCCGAATAAATTGTTTTTCTTATATTGATAACTTTATTTTCTACTTCATTATCCAGTATTGCTTCAAGATTATCCTGGATGATGTTATAATAAATCTCCTTGAGAGATTCATCACCTTTAGTTATATCATTACTATTTTCTTCATTTTCCAGGCATTTAATCATCTCTTTGGAAAATGGAGATACTGTTATATCGAGTTCAGTTGTTATAGAGAATGGACTCCCCAGATAATCAGTAGTAATATTTCCTGACGCCTGTGATAGCCCACCAACAATGGACGATCCTTCATCTCCTGTAATTTGTCCATCTACAGAGAGTACAGAAAAGCGAATACTTTTCTTAAAATTCAGATCCCCATTACAGGCGATATAAGAGTTTTCTATTGATTCGGCGTTGACGCTTCCATTGATAAAACAGCAGTCATCCAAACAATTTCTAATAAGCCCGTTTACTGTAAGATTACCGTCCAAATTTAAATGTGCTGCATCAATGTTTCCATCTATGATAATATTACCCTTAAGATCAAGGACTGTATCGGAGATATTTTCAATGAAGTGAAAATCAGTCATTATAGATATTTTATTATCATCATCCAGATAGACATAACCAGCTTTTTCAGCAAGTATTTGTTTTGTATCTTCAGAATAATAAACAAATTTACCAAGATGATCATCAAGGATTGTATCATTTAGTTCCTTTGCATCAATTTCTTCACCAAAAATATCATGAATTTTATGAACCTGCATGGCCTCGGTTAAAACAACTTCAGCAACAGGATCTCCAATAGATACAGCTTTTGAGTTTCGGAGATGATAAACAGATTTCACATTTTCTGGATCAACACATTTCTCATTATTAAAAAGATAATAAACCTTTGGATTTTCAGGCAATGGACAATGTGCAATCAAAAAAGGTTTATCATAATCTTTTGATATTTCATGTTCTTCATTAAATTTTCTTGCTTCCTCAAAACCACACTTAATCCCAGCCATCTCAATAAGCCTGGAAATATCTTCTTCCATTATCAGATCTGCCCTGGAATTGATGGTTAAAGTAGCACTTAAATTATCATCAGCTATTTCAAGAATCATATCATCATTTTGGCTAGCCAGAAACTTTCTTTTTCCCATATTTATCATCTCTTTATTTTTATTTGAAAATTCAAAATTTCCCTGGAAACGTCAATAGATTTTTCTTACTTTGAATTAGTTGACATAAAAACCCATCTGAAATGTTGTGTAATATCGTAATAAAAATGAGGAGAGTTAATATGTCTTCAATTGCAGTATTAGGATGTATTTGGGGAGATGAAGCCAAGGCAAAAATCGTAGATGTTTTAGCTTCTGAAGCTGATATGATCATTCGTTTTCAAGGTGGTAGTAATGCTGGCCACACAATATGTGTTGGTGATAAAAAACATGTATTTCATCTTATTCCCTCGGGCATACTACACCCTGATAAAATTTGTGTATTAGCAAGCGGTGTTGTTATAGACCCTTTTAAGCTTATCGAAGAGATTGAAAACCTGAGAAAACAAGGGATCGATTTTACAGACAGATTTTTCATTGATCCAAGAGCAGGCATAGTTCTCCCATTACACAAAGAGCTCGATGCTGGTTTCGAAAAAGTATCAGCAGACAAGCAAATCGGTACAACAAAGCGCGGTATTGGGCCATGTTATTCTGATCTTATTGCAAGAACCGGAATTAAATTTGCAGACCTTTATGATAAAGAAGAACTCCTGGAAAAATTAATTAATCTTTACAGATATCACGGTAGAGACTTTAACAATCAGGAAGCGTTGTTAACCCAATTAAAAGAGGTTGCCAACTATCTTAAACCTTTCAAAAAACAGGTACCATATATGCTGAATAATTCTGCAGATAAAAACCTGTTATTTGAAGGTGCTCAGGGAACATTGCTGGATATCTTTTTCGGATCGTACCCATATGTAACATCGTCTCATACCGTTGCTGGTGGTATTGCAGTTGGAAGCGGCATCGCACCAAAGAAAGTAGAAAAAATCATTGGTGTGTATAAAAGTTATTTCACCAGGGTTGGTGAGGGTCCATTCCCAACAGAATTATTCGATGATACAGGTAATAGAATCAGAACTCAAGGTAATGAATTTGGTTCAACAACTGGCCGTCCACGTCGTTGTGGATGGTTTGATCTGGTTGCGGCAAAATATACAGCCATGATCAATGGTGTTGATGAAATCGCGTTAACCTTATTAGATGTATTATCTGGTTTTGATACGCTAAAAATCTGTACATCTTACAAAATTGGTAACGATATTACAGAGGAATTTCCTGAGACATCAACATTATTATCACAGGCAGAGCCGCAATACATAACTTTAGAGGGCTGGCAAGAAGATCTAAGCGGAATAACCAGTTATGATGCACTTCCAGAAGCGGCAAAACGATATATCAAAGTAGTAGAGGAAAATCTGGGAGCAAAAGTTTCAATAGTCTCGGTAGGACCCCGAAGAGATCAAACTATTAGACGGTAATGCGATACAGTGATAAATATTTATCTTGACATCGGAGGAGTCAAAATAAAGTTATCGCAGTCGGTTAAAATATTTATTAAGTAGAGGTTATGCTCTCAAGATAGAATATATATAGTGAAAGGAGATTTTAATGAAAAGGACTTACCAACCACATAATAGAAAAAGAAGAAATAAACATGGATTTAGAGCGAGAATGGCATCTAAATCCGGCAGAAAAGTATTAGCCAGAAGACGCGCCAAAGGGAGAAGTCGTTTAACAGTTTCTGACTAAATATGATTTTTAATAATCTGCGATTTCAGAAATCGAATATTTAAAAATATCATGCGATTTTTAAAATCAAATAGAGACTACCTTCGGGTGTATGCAAATAATTCAAAACTCAAAGGTAATCTCTTTAATTTTCTTACATCAGAAAATCCTGAAGATCCTGGCATTGGAATAGTTGTCAGCAAAAAAGTTGGAAATGCCGTCATCAGGAATTTAATTAAGAGACGTGTAAAGGCTTTCCTGCGTGAAAGCAAGTTCAAGACCTGGGACTCATCGGTGGATGTAGTCATTATTTCGAGACCTGAAGCACGAAAAGCGAACTGGATAGAGATTAGAGAAGAGTTGCAATCATTTTTTGTGATGCGGAATTTATTGTTAAGTAAGGAAGTTAACTGAATTAAATAGATATGGATGAAATTATTCAATAGATTGTTCATTTTAATAATAAAGTTTTATCGTAAGGCGATATCGCCATATTTACCGCCTACATGCCGATTTAAACCTACATGTAGTGAGTACTCATTGCAAGCATTTCAAACCTATCCATTTTTCAAAGCTTTCTGGTTATCAACAAAACGAATTTTAAAATGTCATCCCTTTCATCCAGGAGGATATGACCCCCTTCCATAGGAGGAAAAATTATGGAAAAGAAAACACTTCTAGCCCTAGTACTCATCATGCTGGTTTTTTGGATAAGTAATGAATTTATCTGGAAGTCTAAACCCGTAACTGAAACAAATCAACCTGTAACAAACGAAACAATCGAAGAAACAGAAGAACCTGCTGAGCTTCCTGTAGAAGAAGTAGAAAATGTCATTAATGAAAGTAATCTTGAAGAGATCCAGAATGATATTGATATCAATAATGATCTTGTTTTGGAAAACGATCACATCAGCATAAAATTCTCTAATCAAGGTGCATTAATAACATCGGCTATTGTAAAAGATTTTACCAACAAAGAATCCGGTGAAGCTGTACAATTAGTACCAGATGGCCAGAACCTTTTCAATATCAAATTAACAGATGCTCAGGGTAGTAGCCACCTGTTAACAAACAAGGTTTTCAGTTATAAATTTATTGAAAATGGACAAGGTATAACATTTACACTTCCAATGAACGGTGGATATCTGCATAAGACATTTGTAATAAAAGACAGATATGATATTGATGCAACCATCCAGACTGAATCACTTGATTTAACAGAGTACAATTTGAAATTAGACTCTGGAATAGCCGATACAGAAGAGTATCTTGCCAACCACCCAAAAGAGAAATTGCGTGATTACAAATTTATCGTCCAGATTAATAACGAAATAGAGAAGTATGCTCTCAGTAAATTAAAAGAAGAACGCACAGAGAGTGGAAGTGTTGACTGGTTAGGTTTGCGATCTAAATATTTTATTATTGGATTAAAATTGGATGATTTGATCAACAGTAGCAAGGTTTATGCCTTTGCCAATTTGAATTCACCAGCCGGAAATATAGATATTAACGTTGAGCGATCAACGATTACTCATAATTATGGTTTATATTTTGGACCTTTAAAAAGCAGTGAATTAAGTGTTTTCAGCGAAGGTTTTGAGAAAACGATGGAGGGTCCATTTATTGAGATCCTGCGCCCTATCGCCGATGCATTCAGCTGGGTTTTCAAGCAATTCAGAAAAGTTATACCAAGCTATGGTTTGATAGTAATTATCATCGCGATACTTTTAAAAATCCTGTTATACCCATTAACACACAAAAGTTTTGAATCAACACAAAAGATGCAGAAGATAAATCCTTTAATGAAGGAAATACAGAAGAAGTATAAGGATAATCCTCAAAAAATGAACACAGAGTTGAGGAATCTTTACAAGGAACAGGGAGTGAGTCCGCTGGGAGGATGCCTGCCAATGTTGTTACAGATGCCGATAATTTTTGCGATTTATCCGGTGATTAGATACTCCATTGATATGAGACAGGCAAGTTTCCTCTGGTTACCAGATTTATCGG
>CAYYLA010000045.1:0-13819 GCA_964441785.1 uncultured Candidatus Cloacimonadota bacterium
AAAGTTTTGTAAAATCTCCTCATAGAATTTCATTGAAAATGTTTTTTTAAGAGGAAATAGAATAAAAAAGGATAACGAGATTTCAAAAAGCAAGGAGGAAAAATGAAAAAAGCGTTTATTCTCGTTTTATTATGTATTGTTTCAGTAGCTTTAGTAGCTAATGAGATCCAAGCTCCAGTTCAAAGAGCGGAAGATTTCCAGTACAAAGGTTACAAAAAGTCAATGAATGTAACAAGGGAACAGGATCCTGCTCCTAATTACTCTTTCATTCCTAATGGTAATGGAGAATCAGTTACTTATCTTTATGATTCTTATTATGATTACATGCCATTCAGTTACAATGCATACAATGTAAGAGTTCAACCTGAAGTATCTATGCCTTACGGTTATTCTGCTCACGGTCTTTACATCAGTTATCACTGTTCAGAAACTAATAGTGTAGGTACAGACAGACGTGCGTGGAACAGTTATGTAACTCCTGAAGGAACACTTGTAAGAAGTGAAGCTACAAACCATCATGGTACATACAGAGAAGGTTTCACATCTGTTGCTATGGATCCTTACACAGGTAACCCATTCTTCGTATGGCATGCAGCGATAGAAGCAGACAACTCTTATGATAGTCATATCACTTATGATAATTATCAGGTAGTTGGATCTCCTGACTTCTGGAAACAACCTTGGATTCTTTTTGATAATCCTGAATTAAGTGAACCTTTTACAGGTGCTACAGATGATGAATTTATCTGGCCAGTTGTAGAAGTTGGTGCTTCTCCAATCGATGGTAATAGAAGAGTTTGGGCTTATGCTAATAACTACACCAGTAACTCTGCTGGCAGTGGTAATTACAATAGTATTATTGGTTATGCTGATTTCAGTGATTCGGATCTCTTAGTAGACTCTGAACTTGATTGGACTTATTTCACAGTTGAAGAATGGAATCACTATCACTATGATGATATCGCCAGAGTTAACAAAGATATGATTGTAAACGATAATGGCCAAGTAGCTTTCTTCGGTAGCATGGGTGACTCTTTATTCTGTTATTACAGTGATGATTTCGGTGAAAACTTCACTAGGGACAAACAAGAACTTAAAGTTCCTGTTTGGAATCCTCAGAACGAAGATGGTTCTTACTTATTTACAGAAGATGATGAAGTTACTGCAGCTGAGATGTACTATGTATTAAGTAATGATGGTACACACTACAATGGTGTTTATACAGACAATAATTCTAAAATCATGTGGATGAGTGGTGTTAATATTAATGATGCTACAAATATCGAAACTGGTTATTATATGCCTGCTTATTTCTATCCAAAAGTATTCACTTTTGATATAGAAACAGGTGAATTCTCATTCTATGATATGGATGTTCAAGACACAGATCCAGGTGATGACCAATTAGCTATTCCTTGGGATCTTGACCTCGATGGTGAAGTAGATGAATATTATACAGATGGTACTGTTTATGCACCACTTAGTATGTGCTCATGGTTCTTCAATACAGATCAGGGTTACCAGGATGCTTTCTTCCATGAAAGTAATTTCAAAATGGTTTCTAACAATAACTGGGTTGTAGCTGTATGGCATGATTCCTGGAAACATCGTTATGGCTATTTTGAAGAAACAGGTTTTGATACTTGGTATAAAAATCCTGAAATTGCTATCTCTATCTCTGATGACTCAGGTGAAACATGGTCTGACATTCGTTATATCAATGCTAACTCAGCTGACACAGTTGTAGATGAAGATCAAAATCTTGATGGCAACTATGCTCCAGAATTAGCTGATATGCTTCCTGTAAATGTTTCTCTTGGAGATAAATTAGAAATTATCAGCAACGATGCTGGAAACTATCATGCAAAACTTCATATGGTTTTCTATGATGATAACGATTATGGTAGTGGTGCTGGACAGACTGAAGGTGGTGGAGAAGTTAACGGTGGTAAAATCCGTTATGCTGCTCTGGATTTAGAATTCCAGGAAGAATGCTTACCAATAGAAACAGATGCTACTGATGAAGAAATTTTAACAGTTGCTAATCTTTCTCAGAATTTCCCAAATCCATTTAACCCAACTACAACTATTAAGTATCAGGTTAAAGAAGCTTCTGATATCGCTATCGAAGTTTACAATGTTAGAGGACAGAAAATCAAAACATTGGTTAACGATAACTTACCAGCTGGTGAATATGAAGTAAAATGGAATGGTAATGATGATAATGGTAGCTCAGTTGCAAGTGGTATTTATTTCTACAAACTTAGATCTGGAAATGATTCTCAGACTAAGAAAATGGTTTTAATGAAATAATTTACTCTTCTGAGATTTATATTAAGGCTCTTAGCGTTTTGCTGAGAGCCTTTTTTATTATTGAACAAATCTACGCTTTAAGACAATTTTTTAATAATAAATATACAACAATCCTTTTCTAGCCATATCATAAGTTTGATCTAATCAAATTATAGGTTAACTATAGCTGAATCGATATTAATTGAATGTTAAAAATGCCATACGTCGATATTCCAGAATTTAACGTGTCAATAAATTGAAAAACATAGAGGATGTAACGAATGGTATATTATCAAAAATAACTGATTTTTAAGTTATATCTTTTCAATTTGATAAATGATATTGTGCAAGAACAAGATACAAAACTTAAGTCCTGTCGTTTGGTATCGGCAAAACATGTTTAATCCTGATGTGCTCTATTGGCATCAAATGATGTCAAGAAACGTCGTATAACCTGTCGAGTATAAATTGGTATGGATGAAGAAAGATATTGCTGAGAACAAGAGGTTTCAGGCTCTAATAGATTGTTGCGTAGCGTAAAAGTTCAGCAATTGATTATTGTTAAGGGACTATTAGCTTCTGAACCATACAAAAATACAGAATTTAAAAGTAAATCGATAACATCAGTAAAAAGTTTGAAAATCCTTTTAAAAAACCCGACTCAGGTTTTGGCTGCTTTTTAACATCTGCAGGTGAACTGATAATGGTTGTTTCTAAACCCGACTCGGGTTTGACATTCGGATAATAAAAAAAGGGCATATCTTTCGATATGCCCTATATCTATTCAAGGATTAAAATTAATGACCAAGGGACGTCAGAATTTCAGCTATCACTGTTTTAGCTTCTTCTTTCACCATATAACTCAATGGGAAACCAAACATGTAACAATTGGTGTTATCAATTGTGCGTCTAATTGCAACAGTTTGTCCATTGTACATATCAAATTCTTCTTGAGTTGGAACTGTATGGAATGGAGCATGTATTTCTTCACCAACAGCTTTACAACCGTAAGAATAAAGTATTTCAGCACCAACGATATCCATATTAAAATAAGCAACTGGTCCCAATCCATCTTTAGATAAGAGGTCTACATTTGGATTTGTAATACCAGGATTAAAACTAGGCAATTGAAGATTCATATCATCATACACAGCTATCTCTGAGAAAGCTTTAACGAAGAATGGATTATCTCCAAGAGCATTAGAAACGATTTTAATAGGTTCTACATCTGTTGGTGGTAATAATGGTATTCCGAAATAATCTTGCAATAAAGGGAACCCTTGACTACGGCAGTACGTTTGAACATTAGATAATGGAGCTGCACCACTTAATATAAGATTTCCACCATTATTTAGATAGATTTCAAGGGATTCATATTCTTTACCAATATCACTTGCTGAAACTGGATTATCAGAGTGATAAATGATAGTTTTATATTGTTGCATGTCAGTTGGGGAAATTACAGCTTTACTGAAATGTAATTGATCAAGGCCCCAAACATTACTGATATTTGTCGCTATTTCATTACGATTTAAATAACCTGGGTTTGCATCAAATTCTGATACAAAGTAATTATAGAGGAAGTCAATAGTATCAGTTATCGCACTTTGAGTATCAACATCATTATCTATGATTAGAACACCTGATCTCTCTTCAACAGCTATTGGTCGTTCAATATTGAACGTAAATGTATGAGGTGTAGGATCAACAACACCCTGAAGATCGACAGCTCTAACTGTAAATGAGTGTTGTCCATAAAGTCCGGTTGTCCCACCTAACATAGTAGCTGTTAAAGTAATTTGCTGACCAATATTATGGCTGATAGGAACTCTGAACCATTCTGTACCATCTTCATCAACCTTTAAGTTTTCACCAACTGGTGGAAGAGGAGGGTAATATAGTGGAGCATCATCAACTCTGATATCAAAATGAGTGATTTCAGAGAAATAAGATTTATTTGTAGCTTCATCAAGGGTTTCGTCTGTAAGACGAGAAAGTGGATTGTTTTCATCATATTCTCCAGCCCAACCCCATTTCATGTAAATCTTAATGTCATCACTACCAATTAGTGTATATTCACCTTCTGTATTTACCCAGAAAGCTGTTGCATTATGAACATTTTCACTTGTAGTAATAGAAGGAACTACAATTGATAAAGCAGGATCAAGATAGGTTGCAAAATGATTTTCTCCAAGTGCATAGATTACGTTTTTCTCACCTGCATTTTCGCCATAATAAACAAAAGAACCAGGGTGGAATTGATCACTTACAGCAAATTTAATGCTAACGGGTTCTGTTCTAATACCGGCAATGCTAACACCTTGAACCCAGAGAACAGTAGAGTCTTGAGCAACACCTGTACTATCATCGAAAATACTTGGAATAAGTTGTAGAGATGATTCTTGAGATATAACAGTTTCATCGATTTCATCTTCCCCGAGAGTAGAAACCCATTGATCGGAATATCCACCATTGGCTTCATCGAGAATATTACCAGCAAGGTCTTCTTTCTCAAGTTTGTATTCAAAGTAATAAGGTTGAGTAGCTTCTGTTGGAAGATTGGGATCATCAAGCATATTGAATTGGAAGATAATTCCTAATCCGATAGTTTCTCCATCGATCAAACCTTTACTTGATTGGATTGTAATGGAAGGAACTGCAGAATATGACAAGAAATATTTTTCAGCGATATCACTTTCTACACCGTCATTATCAATACATTTAACTTCAAATTTACTGATAACGTTACTACTGTCTCCATCAGCATCAGCAGCTGGGAAATTAATAGTAGTATAGGTCTGAGATATCCAGATTGTTGTTTCATCACTTGAAGATATTGGAATTGATTCATCTGCATTTTCTGTATAGTGAATTACCCATCCATCTTCATCAAGATAGTCATAATCAGGAGTAGCAATTGGTTCGCCATCTGTATTTAAAACTCTAAAAGCAAAACCTTCTACTACACCATCTTCATCCCAGGCACTCCAATTAATTGTTTGTTGGAAAAGTTCCGCATCGTCAAGGTTATCTGCATTATCTTCACCAAAATAATCTGTAATCTCAATATGTGGCTTAATTGGTGCATTTAATGAACCTTTACGTTCATCACAACCAGAAAAAATTAAAACGGTTAAGATTAATAATGATAATATGATAACCGTATTTTTAGTCTTTAACATTTAATCCTCCTACAGTCTTGAATATTATTATTCTTTATTTATAGAAGCTACTTTTCTCGTCAACTAAATAATCTATATAATTTTCGATAAAGCAAACTTCATCCCCTTGTTGCCATAATTTGCAATATACGTTCCGTATGTCAAGAATTCCAATAAAATTTGTTAAGTAGCTTATAATGCGAAGATAGAAGCAATTGATTACTTTTGATTATTATCCAAAATGTCTAAGTTTTGATGCACATTGTCATTAGATATCTACATCATTATAATGCACATGTTGAAGATATAATCCCTCCGGGGGAGCTGTGTATATAATAGGCTGTCCAGAAACTGGATTATCAAGTAGCTCTGATATAATTACAGGGTCCTTTTTCTCGTGTCCAACATTGATACTTGAACCTATTATGCGCCTTACCATATTATGCAAGAATCGATCTGCCGATATAATTACCTCTTCAATTGATCCTGCACTCCTATACTTGATCTCCTGGACAGTACATATGGTTGATTTGATATCAGGATTATATTTTGAAAAGCTATAAAAATCGTGCTTGCCTGTAAACAATTTCAGTGATCTTGAAAAAACCTCTTTATCAAATCTCTTCTTTTTTATCTGGCTTACATAATATCGTTGGAATGGATTGTCATCAAAAGAAAATCGATATATATAACTTCTTTGATAGGCATCATAACGTGCATTAAAAGTGTCAATTATCCCTTGGGCGTCAATTATTCTGATATCTCCGGGAAGTAGTGAGTTCATTGCCTTCACTAAAGCAGCGGCTTTGATTTCAAAGGGCAGATCGAAATGGGCGTATTGTTCTAATGCATGTACTCCACTATCTGTTCTACCTGATCCAGTTATCCTTATATTGATTTTGGCTATAATTGCCAGAGCTTTTTCTATCTCTCCCTGAACAGTTCGTTGGTTGGTTTGAATTTGCCAACCGCTGAAGAGATGACCATCATACTGAAGTTTAACTAGATAACGTGGCACAGTTTTACCAGAATTGCTGAGAGAATCTGTATGGATATCATAGAAAATCCGTAAAGATTAATCAAAAATATTTTTGAACCGGACGTTAAAGATAGCTCAACATTTTCTTGAAAAGATATTGGTTTATTATAAGCAACATTAGATTCTTTTACCTCGTTAACAGCATGTGTAATTGAGGAAAGAAGGCTACTGCTTGAATCACTAATCTTCGATGTTGAACTTATCTCTCCGAAACGATCCAATATTTTTTTTATATAAAAAAGCGTTTCTAATAAAAATCGTAACAATGTGTTTCTGGGTGGTGCTTTGTCCAAAAGTCTGTTTATATCAAATGCATTGATAAGATAGACAGAAATCAGTAAAAGATTAGAGATCTTCATGATTAGCAATAATTGTTTTAATAGAGGTAAATCAAAAAGAATGCCCATCAAAATGATAGAGCTGTAGAGTGGTAAAATTCTTAACAATAATTTCAACCAGGTGATTATAAGATTAAAATCAATACTTAAGACAATTATCGTTGCCAGAGAGAAGAAAACTCCTCTCATGATATTATCGATAAAGAAGACGTTTACAATGGCAGTTATTATAAAGAGAATTTTAATAAGAATCCGTTGTTTTTTTATTATCAAAGAGCCTGTATGTGATTCCATTATTTCAATTTTTCATGAACCAGGAAAACATCCAAACGCAATGGTTCATCAAATTGTTTGTATCCTTCCGGGACAGCATAATCCCAGCGATTTATTATGTTTATAATGTGATTGAACAATGGTGAAGAAGGATCTATCGATTTATCAATTTCTATTCTATCCGGTTTACCCGGTGGTAGGAAATTAACGTGAACCTCTATTTGTTCCGGAAATTCTTTAAAACGATTTGGGATAATAATCTCAGGTTTTGATAAGAGTGTGATATGCTTCTCATGGACCGGTAATCTCAGAGAAACGTCTGTTTGTTCTAAAGCAAGAGTATCAACTTTTGAGCTTTCTTCCTCAAGAGAATCAACCGTTGAAGATTCTGGTTCTATCGAGGTTTCTTCTTTGGTTTCTTTCATCTCTCGAATTTTATTGAGTTCTTCATAATAGGAAAAACTATTGTTTCTATAATACTTTGATATTTCGTCAATGTACAATTGATCGTCGGTTTTTGTGATAGTATCAAAGTAAAGCTTTGCATTTGTTGTATCATTCAATGTAAAGAAATAGTAATGACCAAGAGTATAATTAGCTTTCGTATAATGGAGGTGTAATGAATCTTCAGCAATAGATTGGAACTTGATCAATGCCTGGTCAACATCGGTTTTCATCAAATCAAGTGCTTCCTGATATTGCTCGTCATATCGCTGTTGAACGGGATCGATAATAACGACCTCATCACCATTAAGCAGCTTCTCTGCTGCGATAGTGTATTTATTGGATGGCGAGATACGGGCCATGTGTTCAAAGGTTTCATTCGCTCTGATTGTATCATTGTACGTGTTGGATAATAACCAGATTTTGATAAATCTGGCAAATGGAATGTACTCATTGTTATACAAAATCAAGTCGTCTTTGCTTTTCATCAGATATGATTGTAAGTTTACATTTAACGTATCAACCATAATAGAATCAAGATAAGCGAACTCTTGTTCAGCTGGTTCATTAATTATTAAGGAGTCACTAATAGATGAGTCAGGTTGTACTTCGACAACAGGTAGGGCTTGAAGTGAATCTAATATTATTGATCGTTGAGTTTTCAATGTTTCAAGAGAATCTATCAGGACAGGTAACAGATATTCATTTGAAATAATTTTGTCATAAATTGCCAGTGCAGAATCGGGTCTATTAAGGACCTCATTATAGAATTCTGCCAGCTTAAATTGTTGTTCAATCAATGTTTGAGTTGGAATATTAGTTTCAGGGTTATTATATTGGATAATCTTGCTGACCACAGCACTTCTGGAGAGAGCAATCTCAACAAATTCTGATTCACGAAATGATGTTTTAACAGCATTATAGGCTTCGATAGCTCCTTCGTAATCGCCCACTACCTTAAAACGAGTTTCAGCCAGATAGAAATTTGCATCTGCAGCTGTTTTGGATTTACTGTTGTTCTCGATAATGTTTTCAAAAATCGAGATAGCTTCTTCTGTTTCACCTATTCCAACTTTTGCTCTAGCTTCAGCTATCTCCAACTCGGGGATTTTATCCAATCTATATTCGTCTTTCAGAAGGGATTTTACAGCAGAATGAGCATCATTATAAGCTTCTAACTCTAGAAAGTTTAGAACAATGAAATATCGAGAATCAAGTTTTATCTTTTTGGATACGCGTGATTTCAGCAATGAGGTGAAAACATTATTAGATTCCTGAAATTTATTGTCCTCGTGAAGTGTGATTCCCTGAAGAAAAAAAGCTTCTTCATATTCATCGGAATCAGGATATTTATTTATCAGATTTTTGAGGGTGTAATTAGCTTCGACTAACTCATCTTCTTCCAAGTGATTATGGGCTAATATCATAAGTGCTTTTGGATGGTGCTCTTTCAAGGAAGGGTCATTAATAAAGTCCTGAAGAAGAGCATTTGCTTCAAGTTTTTGATTAAATCTGAATTTAGCTCGAGCAATGTATAATTTAGCCTCTGGGATGAATTCACTATCTGGATATAGAAGTATGAGATCTTCAAATTGCTCTATTGCCTGGATATAGCTGTTGCCTTTATAAAATAGTGATCTGGCCAGTAAAAATAGTGCATCATCTGCCCATTTACTTTTTTGATAATCTGTTAATATAACTCCGCATTTTTTTATGGCTTTGTTATACTTCTGAACAGCTGTTGCTTTGGGTCTTCCTTTATTATCAAGAGGGATTTCCTGTGCTTCACTGAAAAGCTTCTTCGCATTATAAAATGTGTTAAAATACGCACACCCACTCAACAAAAAAAATAATAAAAAAACGACAGCTGTTCTATATCTCAAAAAAACCTCTAATTCATCGTCAGATATTTCTCAGCAATATTGATCAGAGAATCAGAATCCGCGATTGATTTTGCATTATTTATGTCGTCTGTAAGAATTCTGTCTTTTTCTAAAGGCTTGATGGTTTTTCTTATCTCAGCTTTGATTTCTTCAATAACCGGTGAGCTTTTAAGCTTTCTATTATCTAAAGCTTGAGAGTTGATCAGTAATTCAATACCCAATACAAAAGCAACATTGCTAATAATTTTTCTGGCTTTAACAGCTCCTATTGTACCCATACTAACATGATCCTCCTGATTGGCTGAGGTCGGTATGGAATCAACAGAGGAAGGATGAGCCATAACTTTATTCTCAGAGATTAATGATGCCGCGGTTAATTGAACAATCATAAAACCTGAGTCAACACCTGGTCTTGGAGCCAGGAATGGATTTAAGCCCCTATTCAAGGCGGGATTAAGAATCTGTTCTACACGTCTTTCGGAGATATTTGCCAATTCAGCAACAGAAAATCCAAGTGTATCAGCTGCAAAAGCTATTGGTTCTCCATGAAAGTTTCCACCGGAAATTACTCGATCATCTTCAGGGAAAATCAAAGGATTATCAGTAGCCGAATTGAGCTCAATTTCCAGAGTTTGTCGAACATATTTAAGTGCATCTCTTACGGCACCATTTACCTGTGGGGAACATCTCAGGCTATAAGCATCCTGAACATTACCGCAACCGCGATGAGATTCTCTGATTTCACTATTCTGGAGCAGGTTGTAGATGTTCTCTGCAGAAGCTATCTGTCCAAGATGGGGTCTGACTTTGTGTACCAGGGAATCAAATGCATCGGTTGTACCAAGAACCGAATCAATACTCATACTGGCAGCGATATCGGCAATCTTGCAAAGACGTTCAGCTTTGATAAGGGCAAGTGCTGCGATACCCGTCATCACCTGTGTTCCATTATTGAGGGCTAATCCCTCTTTTGCCTGTAGGATAACAGGTTTAATACCAGCTTTAGACATTGCTACATCGCCATCCAGGAATTCTCCCTTGTATTCAGCTTTTCCTTTACCCAAAAGTACCAGTGCTAAATGTGATAGAGGGGCAAGATCACCGCTGGCACCTACAGAACCCTGTTCCGGGATCAAAGGATGGATCTCTGCATTAAGAAGATCAATCAAGGTTTGTAATGTTTCTAATCGTATACCTGAGTTACCTTTTGCTAAAACATTTATGCGCAACAATGTGATTGCTCTGGTTTCTTCGATAGAAAGATAAGGACCAACAGCTGTAGCATGACTGAGGATAAGATTCTCTTGCAGTTCAGCTATCTGATCTGGCGATATCTTGATTGTTGCAAATTTCCCGAATCCGGTTGTTAATCCATAAACAGTTTTATTATCTGCGATTATTTGTTCTACATACGCTCTACATTTTTTTACACGTTCAATTGAATCTTGGCTAAGTTCAATCGTTTCTTTGTCAATAGCAACCTGTGCTAGTTCTTCGATCGTAAGATCGTTTCCTGTAATGATAACAGACATGTTCACTCCATTTATTAAAATTTATAGGTGCAAAGGAATTGGGGGTTCATCTCTCTGTCAAATGTAACCTGAAAAGATGTTCTATTTTTTTTCGCTCCAACCCTTAAGGCATTAATTGCACTGATGATATGATTGGCAATAATAACACCGCCGATACTTTTGGCATAATCAGAATATATACCGGCATCTTTTCGCATGATTTTGTAACGTCTCATCCTATCCTTAGAATCCCATTCCCAATAAAGATTATCGGGATAGATATTATTCTGGATAAATTCTTCTCGTTCAAGAGGATCCTCAATACTTTCTGCCTGCTCTAAAATAGCTGCATTATAACCACCTGCATCAAAACCCGAACTAGTATATTTGGTAAGATGATAAAGATAGGTATCATTCCCACTATTGGATGCACCAATATGAGCATATTTGATAGCATAATTGAAAGCCTCTTTATATTTTAGATCTTCCTCTTCTCCAAAATAGAAATTTGCAGCCCACAATAGAATCTCTGTTGTTAAAAAAGCATAACCTGAATTGTTACCTAATGACAATTCTCCCCATCCCGGCAGGATTGCTGATTTTAAAAAAGCCTTTTGAGGAGATACTTTTTCCTGAGCCGATAATGGCAAAACTAATAAAAGAATTATTGATAATATTATTATTTTAGAATTTGTACTCATAATTTAATTTAAATCCTTTTTTGCTAAAATCGGGTACAACAGTGATCTCACCGTATTTGTATTTCTTTTTCAGCTTTCTGGCAGTCATTGCAGTATCTATAACACTGATTACACGGTTTAATATAGCTGCTGCAAAAGCAAAATTTGTATAGATCTCAAGATCCTGTTTTTCTCTACGCAAATCTCTGTATTTTTTATAGTTTTGATCAGTTTCCCAATCCCATTGCATGTTATCAGGTATCAAATAAGCGTCTAAGTATTGATAATATGAATCTGGGTCATAGTATGGAGAATTTGCACTGAGATAAACGTTTCGTGCATATACCATAACAGAAGCATTGTATTCAGAGCTGCTTTGATAATCCTGAATCAACTGGTAATAGGAATCATTTTGATTTCCTGAAATCCCCGCTTTGCTACTGGCAAATGTTTTATAGCTGTCTGTAGCCCATTCGGTTTCATCCTTTAAACGGAAATATGCAAAAATAATGGCCATCTCTGTTCCAAGAAAAATCCCAGCTTTGGTATATTCTCCAAGATACAGTTCACCAAGACCAGGAGCAATCGCTGACATGAAAATGGATTTCCTCATTGATTTCTCTTCTGCTGCCAGTGAAGATATTATTGTGATAAGTATAATCAGCAGTAAAACTCTTTTCATAATTAAAACCTTTGTGTTAACATAATGGCCGGACAAATCTCATTATTTACAAAAATCGGACTCATCTTAAACTCAAAATTACGTCCATAGATATATTCGGAATTATATTTCTGCGTTACTCTTACAGCATCTAGTGCGCTGATGATATGGTTGAACACTAGGCCAATACTACAATATTTTGCTGACGAGTAATAATCCTCAGCTTTCTGACGTTTATCGATGTATTCTGCCCGTAAGCTACTGTAGATTCCCTGGTTGTTATCGTACGCCTGTTGATCATTAAGATAATATTCTGATTCTGGATTGGTTGGATTGTTGCCAGACCATTTCAATCCTTGATCAGAATCGATAAATGGACGCCAGGAAGGATTTACTGATGTTCCGTCATAACCACCGTAGATCTCAAACCAGTCAGTCCATCCAAAAATATATTTGTCGTATTTACCAATATCTTCATAAAAATGTTGGGTGTTAGTATCATCCAAACTGAAGTGATTTTCGTAAAAGGAGTAACCGTTTTCAAGCGTTGATTGATAAAGATCTTCACTGATCATGTTCTGATATTCACGATTATAACGATAGATCGGTTCCCCTCTTAATGCATCATCATCTTCATAACCAATAATCTCTTTTGTTGCCCATTTTTCATAGGCTTCTTCTTTATCCAATCCATTTTGGTAGTAGCTGTAATAACCGTAGAAAAGAGCTACCTCAATTATTGGAAAAATGTACGTGGTTATTGCACTTTTATCAGCATAGAATTGGCCTGCACCAGGAAAGAGTCCAGATAAAATTGCAGCTTTACGTGGGGATTTTTTCTCATATTTCACATTGATAATATCATTGGCAAAATCATCAGCATAAATTGATACAACAAATGAAAGGGCCAGAACTAACAGTAAAATTTTTTTCATTGGTTACCTCATCTAATTTATAATTGCTATTGGCACTTTTCTGGATGATCCACCGGACTTGATAATGCCGTAATAAACACCTGTTGCTATTCCACGTGTATCCCAGTGCAAATCGACTATTTGATTATTTACATTTGTATAATTCTTTAAGAAAACCTGGTTTCCTGCGATATCGAATATTCGAAGAGAGATTGAGGAATCATAGTTTTCAACTCTGATTTTGACCTCTCCCTGGGTTGCCGGATTGGGAAATACCCTTACCGCCAAATCTTCACCGTTATCAACCGGGGTTGCCTGAAGTCCCTTGAAGAGGGAGTATCCGTTATTCCGATATCCATGCCAAAGAACCGGATCCTTACCAACCTCATCCATCTTTGCTGATATCAAAGTATTACCGGAATCGATATAGAAAAGATAGAAATCATTGTTCAGACTATCCCAGTAATATTGCGACATCTTATTCTTCTGATTCCAGATATAGGTATATTCACTTCGATAATTTCCTGTAAAATCAATAGCAGCATATCCACCTTCTGATTCTGGAAGATAGGTAAATCTCTTTTATTCAGCTGAACAACAAGTGGTGTCGATTCAATATCCAG
>CAYYLA010000046.1:0-13639 GCA_964441785.1 uncultured Candidatus Cloacimonadota bacterium
GGACATTTCCAGGGAAATGGTAATTGGAAAGTAAAATTAGTAATTCATAAGGTATCGTTGGTTTTTTCTTCATCATCTGATCAGATGCTTCGTTCAGAAAATGTTCAATTAGAATTGGTAAATCATCTTTTCTTTCAGCCAAACTGGGTATCTCAATATTGTGTACATTTAGACGATAATATAGATCATTTCTAAAATTTCCATCCTTCTGCATATTATAAAGATTTCTATTGGTTGCTACAATAATCTTGGCATTTGTATAGCGTGGTGTATCACTACCCAGAGGATAATATTCATTTTCCTGAAGAAGTCTTAGTAATTTCACCTGAGAAGCCATGCTGAGATCACCAATCTCATCTAAAAAAATCATACCATTATTAGCTTTTTCAATTAATCCGCTTCTGGTTCGAACAGCATCTGTAAACGCACCTTTTGTATGACCATAAAGAGTATCCGTGAACATCTGATCATCCAACCCTGCTACATTAACAGTGATAAAATCTCCTTTCAGAGCAGAGAGACGATAATAGGCTTTGGCAATAAGATCTTTTCCAACCCCGGTTTCACCTGAGATTAATACTGGCTCAGAACTCCTGGATATTGCTTCCATATAATGGAAAATCGACTTCATCCTGTTATTTTGAGTAATTATCCCGGAAAAAGCCTCAGGATTTTTCAGTTCTTTTCGCAACATACTCTGTCGAAGAGTAAGATTCTCTTCACGTAGATCAATCATCTGTTTTGCACGGCGAACGCCATTGATTAATCTGCTGGGTTCTATAGGTTTCAGGAGATAATCAAATGCACCTTTTTTCATACACTCAACAGCTGTTTCGATATCATTGTTGCCGGTAATAATCGTAACCGGAATATGTGGATATGAGGTATGCAATTGCTCTAACACTTGAACCCCGGAAAGATGTGGCATGGTAAGATCCAATAATACAATCTGAATGTTATTATTCTCCATAATATTCATTACTTTTCTGGGATCTGAACACGTTATCACATTATCATAACCTGCCTCATTCAGCGTAATACTATAACTATTCAAAAGATGTGTTTCATCATCAATTAGCAAAATTGACTGTGTATTAACTTGTAAATGTTCTATCACAAATTCCTCACTTTTCTCTTTTTAAGGATGGAAAGGTTATTGTAACGCACGTACCTTCATTAAGACTAGATTGATATTTTATCTCTCCTTTATGGTGTCTGATGATTTTCGAAGAGACAGCTAAACCTAATCCAGTTCCACCTTTTGCCCTTTTGGTTGTAAAAAAAGGATCAAATATTTTTCCAATAGTATCACTACTCATCCCTTCACCCTCATCCTTAATCTCAATGATTACCAATTCTCTTCTCTTCTCATATTTGCTGGTTATGGTTATTCTCTGGGATCTATCACTTATGGCCTGACAGCTGTTTTGCAAAAGGTTGATAATTACTTGTTCTATTTTCTGAAAATTCCCGTTGATTTTGGGAATTTCTTCATCAAGATCTATTCTAAAGTCTGTTGTTGTTCTCTTTATTAGATTGGATGTTAACATTATTGCTGTTTTGATAACCTCATTTATCGATAGTGGCTGCAATTCTGTTGTCTCTTCCAATCTGGCATAATCCTTTAATTCTCGAACTATATTTTTTATTCGTATTGATCCATCATATATCCCTTGTAACAATTGTGGTACTGTATCTTTTATCTGGGAATACATTAACCGTTTGCTGACTAGAAAATCACCATTTTCCTGATGATGTGCATCCAGTATTGGTTCAATATTATTCCACATTGTCTTTAATATGGGAATATTCAACATTACAAAATTGTTTGGATTATTTATCTCGTGAGCAATACCTGAAACCAATATCCCCAATGAGGCCATTTTATCTGCCTGCATTAATTGTTGATCGTGTAGTTTCTGCTGCTCTTCAATTTTCTTTCTTTCTGTAATATCACGACAAAGAGTCATTATTGTAACTTCTTTATCTTTAACAATGGCTTTTGAACTCATTTGGATAGGTATGATTTCTCCAATATTATTAATCATATCTATCTCAAAATGATTTACTTTTTTTGTTTTGAGACAATAAACCAGATTCTCACTATAACTTACTTGATCATAATCGGCTATAAATCCACTTACTCGTTTACCTCTAATATCTTCAAAACTATTGGCACCTGTTAGATTAACAAATTTCCCGTTAGCTTCAATTAAATTTCCATGTTTGTTTATGATAATGTATGCTGTATCAGTAGTTTCTATTAATGTTCTATACTTTCTCTCACGTTCCAGGGATTTCCTTAGCATCTGAAAACGCCAGGTAATATCGTTTCCTGAACTAATGATTTCAATTATGTTACCATTTTCATCCCGGAGCGCATTATTGGTCCAATTGATGATTCTCTCTTCACCTTTGGAATTAAAGATTCGTCCTTCAAAATTATTTGATTTCTCAAAAGGGATTTCAAAAAGTTTGTCAAATCTCTTTCGAGAAAGTTCTTGTAGATTTTCTCTTACACAAAGATCAAAATAGTCCTTTCCTATAATATACTCAACAGGATATCCCAGGATTTCGGCTCCCCGAATGTTTATGTATGTAATAATGTATTTTCTATCTATGGATATAATGAAAGATCCTGCAATATCAAGATATTTACTGAATCGTTTCTCTTTTATTGGCATCTTTCTCTCCCAAATATTTTTAAGAATAAAATAACATTAACTAAACGATTATAACTGTATCTTTTTTAATCTCAATGAAAAAAGATGCTTGCGAATAATTCATTTTATAATCACCTAGATTAATTATATTATATTTGAATATATAAAAAAGTTGTAAATATTTTTATGCAAAAATTACAGGAAGGTGGTTGTCCACCTTCCCATATTTGATCTATTCAATATAACCAGCAGCTCTAAGAACATTTTTTGAGGTTTCTAAATCTTCTTTCGCTACGATAATAATTGGTCCAGTACAACCCATACCTGTTTCAGCATAGATTTTTTCTGACCACAATTTCTCTTTGGCATCTTCGATCTCTAAAATGTCGATACCTGCAATTTGTTCTCCCACAATTTTTGATTGTGGACATATCACAGTTTTAACACTTTTATCTTCTTTCACAGCTGGTTTAAGAAGTTCATCTAAACCAGCCTTGCGAGCTGATGACATCTCTTTTGCCAATATCTGCATAACGTTGCCGTTTAAGGCATCAGCATTATACCGTATAGCCTGACAAATTACAGGAGCGCCACTAGCACGACTGATAATGGAAATCACTGGGTCAAAATTCTCACCAATACCTGGGCCATAACCATAGCCCATCGCTTCATAACTTCCTCCAGTTGAATAGGATGAGAAGATTTTCATCAGTAGGTTACCTGTTAATGTATCGCATACCATCACATCAGGAGTCGCTTTAAGCAGGTCGTTTCCGCGCATTGTTATTCCACCATCAGCTCTGGCAGATTCTGCAAATGTGATATCATATCCATCATTCTTCAGTTGCTTTAATTTTCTACCTACCGGATTAGCGCTATCGATATTTAAAATTCCAACGGAAGGATTTTTATAACCTAAAGATTTTGCTACAGTCAAGCCATAGATACTATTTTTAACCATGGCAGCTGTACGATCGATATCTGATGATCCGGTTGTTGTTGCAATAAGCATCTCTTTCCCTGTACCCGGAGTGATTACTCTTCCCACAGTAGAAACCCCAAAAGGGAAATTATAATGTAAGGTTACACATCCATCAATAACGCCTTCTGCCAGGGCTTTTTCCATTACTTCATGGCATTCATCCAGATCACCAGCATCCAATAATTCAAGTTCTGTTTCCACACCGGAACCAATTAATACTACCACGATATCAGAATAGCGATTCATTGCCAATTCTGCTCCACGAACCAGCTCTTCAGGTGATAGCTCGCTGCCTAAAATGGTTAGACCGATACGTCTTTTCCTGCCAAAACTTCCACTTTCGATTGCATCAGCTATCTCTGTGAAAATTCCAGCAACTTTTTGATTTATACTTTTAGCCATAAGAACCTCTTATTCCGTTTCGAAAAGGTTAGCAGCCATCTTTCTCATTGATTCTGCGATCAATTTCTTTACTTTTGCTTCATCAAACCCTTCTGATTCTTCAACTAATCCTGGGTTTTTCTCTATAACAAATGAGATTCCGTCAAAAAGGTTAGTCATTCTTCCCAGGAATAATGAACCTTTACCAATGATCATCGCATTATTTAATTCTCCGGCTAACATCGCTTCACGTGCAGGTCCAATATACGGTACACCGGATGGAATATGACCTTGAGTTGCAGCATATCCTACTACACCATGCTCTTTTACAAAATTCATCAATTCTTTTCGTTCCAGATCACCACGCTTAACTGCCAAAGCTCCAATCATTTTAAAATTGGAAAGAGGGACATCACCAGCACCAGCAGGAACTGTTATCTCAGGATTTTGCATCTCAGGTGAGAACTTTTCTATATCTGTTATCTTGCGATTATTCTCTGCTAAGGGATCTGCAATCAACGAGCTCATTACTGCTTGAGGTGAGGAACCTGTTCCAATCTTATGACGTCCTACAATATCGGTACGGATGATTGGATTTAAACCATCATTTTCTGTTACTAATACAGCAAATCCACCTAAAACATCCTCTAAGATAGGCATCTCTTTTTTTACATGATCCTGACCATTCATACCAAGTTTGGCTACAGCGCCACCAGCAACAACAACAACATTTTTGTATATACCAGATTTCACTAATGATGCAGCATAAACCATTGAATGTGCCGGAGCAGCACAGAAGCTTCTTACGTCAGATCCAGTGGCATTATTGCAGCCACAAACTTCACCAACAGCCTTGGCAAAGTTTCCACCACCACGCTGATTTAAATCACCACAGGCTTCTTCTGAACATTCAATAATGTAATCTATTTCGTTCATATCAAGTGAATAATTCTTCGCCATATTCAGTAGTGTAAGAGCTCCGCTGGCTTTTACTACCAGGTTCTCAAGCATAAAGTGTGCACTAAGGTTTTCATCTGTTTCGTGAGCTTGTTTTACACATCCAACTAATTTGTTATTATGGTATAATCCTTCTGCAACATGAGCATTCACCATCTCTTCTATTGCACTGAGTTCAGTGGGATCATCTAATTTGATATTCAATTCTGCTAATACACTGTGTGATGCTACTTTATCTTTCACAGAACTCACAAATTCTTCAGTAAGAAGTACTAAACCGAAGGAATCAACATGTTTTATCAACGCATAAAATTCATCCTGTGGCATGATCTCGCCGAATTTTCCATAACGCTCATTCTTTGAGGCATTTTCTTTTGCATACCATGGTTTTGCTATAGATTCTAATTGGTCGGGAGTGATGTTTCCAATGTAACACTGGTTGGGGCCATAACTTACAACCTCTTCATAATCTCTCAGGCTTGCATCGATATTCTTCAGATAATCACTTGCTGGATCCTTTGCCCTTACATTAACTTGTGTAGATCCATTGTTCTTTAAGATATCCGGTGTATGGATCAATGTATAACCGGATGATTTTATAACTGGATAAGTCATTTTTCTTTATCTCCTTCAGTTTTACATTTAAGGGTCACACCATATTGATATGACCCTTAATAAAATAACTTCCAACGAAATTATTTTGAGGAATTAAGTAATGTTTAATGTTTACATTGTTTGAGATATCAGGGAATAGGGTAGATCTCTCAAACAATCATTTTTAATTATCCGTTGCGGATATCGTTCATCTCACTGACGATTTCATCAACGTCTAATACCATTTCCATCATACCACACTGTTCTTCGTAAACTTCTGCATTTACAATGTCTTTTACTTCTGGTTCAACGATGTGATAAACTGATAATCCCAAAGCTATGCCAGCAAGTGGTCCAGCAAATGTAGGATCACCTGTGAGAACTGTTTCAGCTGCTAAACCAGCTGCTTCAGCTTCTGCACCACCTAATAAAATTACCAGGTTTTCTTTTCCTTCTGTTTCTGCTAAATCTTTAACTCTTTTTTGGATCTCCAGATCCATAGCACCTGCAGCAGTTCAAACAAAGCATTCTGTAGATGCAAAAATTACTTCTGCACCAGCTGATTTTGCACACTCTTCAATCGCTGGTCCTGGAATGCCATCACGATCGCCAATGGCGATTACTTTTTTTCCTTTTAACATAATTATGACTCTCCTTTAGGTTATAATGTTTCGTATGTTTTCTTTATGAAAGCTTCAATATTATCGATGTCTTCATCTACATCTTCAGGTGACATTCTATCGAGGATTTCACCATCCTTGTACATGATCATTGCTGGTAATCCCATCACTTTCTGACTAATAGCCAATCGACGAGCTCCTTTGATATTTAAACTGGCAAATTTGATCTTCTCGCCATATTTCTCTGCTAATTCATGGACTCCTGGCATGAGCTCTTTACACGCTTCACAACCATCACTCCAATAATCTACAAATGTTACTTTATCGCTTTTTAAAACGATCTCTTCGAAGTTTTTCTTATCCAATTCTATCATGATTACTCCTTTTTTCCTTCTTTATGATAAATTTGATAAATCAATATCTTCAATAGAAGTATAACGCTTAGTCAATTCTCCATTATTAAAATGTAGAATTGCCGGGATATCCTTCACATCGTATCTTTCAGATAAAATCGGGTTTTTATATGCATCCACTTTTACAAGTTTGAAATCGTCATTTTCCATGGATTCCAATTGTGTTATCATCTCCAAACTCTCAGGATTGATTGGACTCCAGAATGCTACGATTACAGGACGTTCTTCGTGGATTACATTTTTACGCCAATTTTCTTCACTTTCGATATATTTTTCGGCAGAGACAGCAGCAATTGCACCATCACCGGCAGCTGTTACAACCTGACGCAAGAATTTATCTCTTACATCACCCGCTGCTAAGATACCAGGTATGTTTGTCTCCATCTTCTCATTTGTGATAATATATTTCTGTGGTGTAAGTGTGATCTGCCCTTCTACGAAATCTGTTCGCGGTACAGTTCCTACAAACATAAATACACCATCGCACTCAATCTCTTCAGTTTCGCCTGTTTTGATGTTTTTAACTCTTACACCCGTTACAAGATCATCACCTAAGATCTCTTCAACTGTAGAATTCCAGACATATCCAATCTTATCATTGGCAAGACAATGCTCTTGAGCTGTTTTGTCTGCATCCATTGTACCTTCGTCGTGAATTACGATCATCGTTATCTTATTCACGAATTTGGTTAGATAAACTGATTCCTCTACGGCTGTATTTCCGCTACCTACTACTACTATATCAAGATCTTCAAAAAAATCTGCATCACAGGTTGCACAATAACTAACACCTTGACCACGAAACTCTTTTTCACCTGGAATTCCCAATACCCTTGGTTCTGCTCCAGTTGAGATCAAAATTGATTTGGTTTTGTACTCTTCACCTTTTTTGGTTGTCACGGTTTTGATAAAACCATCATTATCTATGTTAATGGATTCAACTTTTCCACGAGTAAATTCACAACCAAATTTCTCTGCATGCTCTGTGAATTCTTTCATTAAAACAGGACCTGTGGTCTCTTTAATTCCAGGCCAGTTTTCAAGTTCTGACGTTGTAGCACACTGACCACCGGTTTTTCGTTTCTCTTCAATACAAAGAGTCTTCATTTTACTGCGTGAAGCATAAACTCCTGCAGTAAGTCCACCAGGACCCCCACCGATGATTATAAGATCATAAATTTCTTTCATTTTTTCTCTTCCTTTATTCTTCCTTTAGACTTTCCCTTGTTATTTAAATCTACAATTATTTTACATAACTGCTTTTATAACAGAGACAAACATCTAATCACTACATTTATATCGATAAAATAATCCTGAATAAATCTGGCAACCTTTTTTTTTGTTTTTGAAAGAAAAAGTTTTTATTTATTCTCATTGTTTTTCTTATCAACTACCCCAGCTGAATCTTTACGATTACCAACAATGAAAATATCGTCATTTTTTAAAGCTTTATGAAAGGAGACCATAGCAAAGATCATCACGAAGATAAATGGGAACGCTGCTACAATAGATCCAATCTGAAGCACTTTCAGGCCACCACCAAGCATCAGAGCCAAAGCCAGAAGTGATTGGATAACGCCCCAGATAATTTTTCGCTTAGTATCGGGATTCAGGTTACCATTCTGTGACATCATACCAAGTACGAAGGTTGCGCTATCAGCACTGGTAACAAAGAAAGTACAAAGTAAAATCACAGCAATAAAACTAATAATTCCACCAAGAGGGTAATTGTTCATAACAACGAAAAAAGCCGTCTCTGTTGATTTGATTGCTTCAGCGGCTATTCCGGTTCCAAGGTTAATACCCATGGTTCCGAATATTGAGAACCAGATAAAAGAACCCAAAGCAGGAACAAGAAGTACACCTGTAACAAATTCGCGAATTGTTCTACCACGTGAAATACGTGCAATAAACACACCTACAAATGGTGCCCAGGCAATCCACCAGGCCCAATAGAAAACTGTCCAGCCTTTCACAAAACCGTTATCACCAAAGGCTTCTACATTAAAACTGTCTCGAATAAGTCCTGACACATAAAGTCCAAGTCCGTTTGTGAATGCATTGATAATCAATAGGGTAGGTCCAATAATAATTCCAAGAATCATCAAGATACCAGCCAGGGTGAGATTACAATTGGAAAGAATCTTAATTCCTTTATCAAGTCCGGTAATAGCTGATATCATAAACAGCACAGTTACAGCAACGATAATAATTATATTGGTAAATGTATTAACGGGAATACCGAACATGAAGTTAAGTCCACTGTTTATTTGTAGCGTCCCAAGTCCTAAAGAGGTAGCAACACCAGCAACAGTTGCGAAAATTGCCAGCACATCAATAAGTTTTCCCAGAAAACCATTTACAATTTTCTCTCCCAATAATGGGATAAAGATACTACTGATAAGGCCTGGTTTATTTTTACGGAATTGCATATAAGCCAGGGCTAATGCAATAACACAATAAGCCGACCAGGGATGAAGGCCCCAGTGAAAGAAGGATTTCTTTATAGCAAAATCGGCTGCAGCAGCAGAACCAGGATCTGCTCCAACAGGAGCCATATAGTGGTTTAATGGTTCGGCGATTCCCCAGAAGACTAATCCAATACCCATACCTGCACTAAATAGCATGGCAAACCATGAAACATAGCTATATTCTGGTTTGGAATCATCTGGTCCCAGTTTAATGCGACCAAACTTACTGCTTGCCAGGTAAACTGAAAAGAGGATGAAAGAGAACATTGTGATGAGGTATAACCAGCCATAACTGGTGGTTAAGTGATCAAACAAACCGTTTGCTTTCTCACCGAAACTTTCAGGGCTGATAATACCCCAAAGAGAAATTCCAAGTACAACCACTAATGAAATGTAAAACACATTATTATTTTTCTTTTTATTCATAATATTAAACTCCCGATAAAGGTAGTCGGAAGCGGCGGGAGTGCCGCCTCCGTAGTTAACGATTTATATCTTTACTTTGAAAACAGTCTGTTCAGTAATATCAACAGTCAATGCATCTAATGCTACACCAACACGATGATATCTTAATTTCCATTGTTCTTCTTTAGGCGTAGCTGGATCACCTAAAGGATAAGGGATAGATATGGTTGGAACTATCTTATTGGTTCCAACTGTTTTTGAAACAGGGATAAGGTTTGCCATTTGTACAATTGGAATACCTGCACGTTCTATTTCTTTGAGAATCGTTGCACCGCAACGTGTACAGGTGCCTCAGGTAGATGTTAATATAACGGCATTTACACCATCGGCTAATAGGTGTTCCACTATCTCTTTACCCATACTTGCCGCTTCGGCCTGAGTAGTTCCGGTTCCTACAGTTGAATAAAAATAGTTGTGAATAGAACCAATTTTACCTTCTTTTTCGTAAGCTCGCAAAGCATCAAGTGGTACACAAACATTGGGATCTGCGTCAGCTGCTGCTGGATCATATCCTGCATGAATTGTTTTATATGCTTTATGAGGACTACTTTCTGGAACGTCATCGCCAGCTGCAGGAAGACGATCTAACATTGATATGTCATATTTTCCCCAACGTGTGGCAGAAGCAGATTGAATACGATCTGGATTATCAACAGGAACAATCCCACCACTGGTTACTAAGGCGATCTTTGCTTTAGACAAATCTTTTACTGGTGGTGCAATGGGAACCCAGTCGGTTTTGGGGATAACTAACTCTGTCTGGAAGGGTTCACCTTTCAGCTTTTTAATAAGCATATCAACACCGCGAACCGCTGCTGTTACTGGCTCTTTTAGCCATACTTGTTTTCTGATTCCTCTAACGAAATATCCTTCTTCTTCTGCTCCGAAGGTCTCTTCATTATTCAATATTTTATTGGCATAAACAGCCATTTTCTTTACATCATTTCTCATCTTGGCAGCACTTTTGCCACCTACAAATACTGGCATCTCTTTTTTGAACATATCAACACCAGGATTCTCTTCGTTCATAGATGTTACAACCGGAACATTGAACTTTTCTTCAACAGCCTTGCAGATATGTCCACAAGCAACGCCATATCTACCTGCTCTAAATGCAGGACCTGCTACGAAAATATCAAATTCTTTATCCTCAAGGAATCCAATTATTTTTGCAATAGCATCTTCTGTATTTGATCCCATATAATTATCACCACAGATAACTGTATGTGTAACTTCAGCGTCAAGCACTGCGTTAAGCGCCATTGCAGGTCCTACAAGACCCTCTCTGATTTCCGGAGCGTGATCTGCTTTCTCTTCACCACCTATACCTGCAAAGAACTGATTTATATAATGTATAGCTTTCTTCATCACTTCTCTCCTTTAAAATTCTTTCATTGTCTTTGTTGACCAGCCAACGATCTGATCACCACAGAACATAGCATTATTTTCCATGATAATTGAACCATCTTCTTTAACTGATGATCCCAAAATCTCATCATCTGCCCAACCACCGGATAAACCGTCACGAGCTAATGATTCCAATTCTCCAATTACCTTATCCATTGGAGGTAATTTGATAAGATCAGATACATTACCGGTAGAAACAAGAGCATCTGCTTTCTCATTCATTGATACCAATGGTTGAGATGCACCATCACGACCTGTACATTCATTACTGATACCAACTACTTTAACTCCAACATCTTCTAATGCTACGATACAGGCTGTATAGTCTGTGTCAGGATTTCCATAACCCTCTTCGGTTACTATTGCCCCATCTGCACCTAATGAACTTGCTATTTGAGCAACGAATTGAGCTGATCTGTTTTTCTGATCAAGAGCAACATTAAGATTAGACATAATTACACCAAGGAAATTGATCTCTTTGCCATGTTTGTTGTATAATTCTTTGATTGTTGGAAAATTCTGGAAATCATAGGTAGCCCATTTAGATGAACAAGGCATGAAACTTCCAGATATTAATGCTCCATCTAATACCTCATTTGGATGCATAAAGGTTGGTACGAAATGATTCAAGTCCCAGCCATATACAAGATCGTTGTATCCCATTTCTTCCATTTGAGATTGTGGTTGCATAACCAAAACTACACTGGGAAGATCATTAATCTCTTTACTGCGTTTTGTTATTGGCTCAAGTTCAAATGTTTCAATATTCTCAGGCTCAAGGCTTTTTACTGCCTTTTCTGCAATAAATTCCGCCAGTTTATGAGCGGCCCATCTAATAGCATGATTCTTCTTCTGTTGTTCATGACGTTCAAATTCTTCGTCTGTATCTGCTACAAGGCAGATATTGATTAATTGTGAGTAGTAGGTGTACTTAGCTCCTTCACCACTCATATCGATAAGACCATCACCAAAACTGCCCCAATGTTTTCCAACAGCTAATACACTGCAACCTTTTAATGCATGAGATCTTCCTTCGCCACAGCGTGATAATTCTCCGGTTACACCCGGGAATAATGTGTTATCATTTAATTTCACACGTGGCTCAATTGCTTCTTTAATCGGCACTATACGGATTGATTCGCCTGGTCTGGCTATCTCAATATCTGCTTCTGTGATATGAGAATCTTCCATGACCATCTCAAGAGCTTCTGCTTTGTTAATGGTTAAAACGCCATCCTTAAAGGCTGTTTCTTCACCGAAAACAACGTCCTTTACTTGAAAATTTCCAATTTCCAGTTTCATTTATTCCTCCTAGGATTTATAAGGATTTTTCTTGGTTTGAGAATAAGATTTAAATGTTTTCTAACGTGTTCTGAGAATAAATGAAACGTTTGAATAGCTGAATTGCTAATTAATTCTTTTGACCATAATGGCACAGCATCCCTGCTGAATTTACTTGCTGCTCAAATGCAATGTCTCATTTTTTCTCCTTTTTTTTGCATATACTAGAACATTTTCTGTGCCAATAGGAGAAACAATAACGCCAAAATACCATTATGTCTATTTATTAATTATAGTTACAAAATCGAGTTCAGTAATCTGTTCGTGTTTGTTGTAAAATCAATCCATGCAACTAAAGTTGACGCATCAGTTTTCAATTCCATTATTGTTATATTATGACGGTATACCACAAGGATTACTTTTTTTTACGCGGCAATAAAAGTTGCTCCTATTTTAAAAGCTCGGTACCAAAATATAAATTAAAACAGGAATTAATCAATTTTCTTCATCTAATCTCTTATGTATTAAGAGATTAAGGCTTAATAATTATATCAAGAAGATATTACTTGGAGTTTTAGATCTCAATATATTAAAATATTATATCAAATAGTACTATTTACATTGGTCAAATTAGATAAGATTTTTTTAACAAAAATAATTTTCATATCTTGGATAAAAAAAACGGTTTGAAAAAGTAAATATAGATTCAGAGCTCTGATTTTGTCATTAAATTAATTTTTTTTACAGGATATTCATATTTTAATGTCTATAAGATAAAATTGATTCAAAAGGAGTGAAACAGTATGTCCATTAAAAGCATAGATGGTTGCATCGGTTGTGGAATATGCGTAAAAACCTGTCCTACAGATGTTATTCGACTTGATGCAAAAACAGGGAAAGCAGTAATAAAATATCCTGAGGATTGTCAGATATGTCATCTCTGCAGGATGTATTGTCCGGTAGATGCTATAACCATAGATCAAGAGAAAACAATACCCGTAATGGTATCATGGGGTTAAGGATGAGAATAGCTGAGGTAAGGGGAATTATATTACCGATCATGTTTATCTTTATAATAATCCCGATTTTATATTTAACCTTGGGGGAATTTCCCGAACGTTCATTATTAAAAGAGATTATCTCGGTAATTTTAATCGGAGCATTCATGCTTACTCTTGCTCAATTTTATTTGACTAGAACTAATAAGGGATTGCTTCGATCTGTTAAGATGAAGAAAATAATCAATTATCATAAAATTATTGGATATGTAATCATTCCTATCCTTTTACTTCATCCTTTTTTTGTAATTTTCCCCCGTTTTTTTGAATCCGGGATAGCTCCCATGGAAGCTTTAAAAATCATGATAACAACCTACAGCAGTAAGTGTGTAATTTTGGGCATAATT
>CAYYLA010000047.1:0-13580 GCA_964441785.1 uncultured Candidatus Cloacimonadota bacterium
TTCTGAGTAGAGAAGGTTTCCAGGAAAAGGTGAGTAAGACTAATTATAGCATCTTTTCTTTCTCTAAGTGGAGGTATGTGCAACTCACCTGTATTCAACCTAAAGAGTAGATCCCTCCTAAAGCGTCCTTCATCAACCATCTCTTCCAGGTTGCGATTGGTTGCAGCTATAATCCTGACATCTAGAGGGATTGATCTATTTCCTCCAACCCGGGAGAACTCTTTCATCTGTAGAACCCTAAGTAATTTTGGTTGCATTTCCAGGGGCATATCTCCTATTTCATCAAAGAAGATTGTTCCCCCTTGAGCCAAATCAAATTTACCACTTTTACCTTGTGACTTTGCACCGGTAAAAGCCCCCTTTTCATAACCAAATAATTCGCTTTCGAATAGGGAGGGGGAGATGGCAGAACAATTTACAGTAACAAAAGGCTTAAGCTCTTCTCCATCTCTATAATGAATCATACGTGCAACTACTTCTTTACCTGTACCAGTTTCTCCAAGGATTAGAACATTTACTTCTCTGTCATCATGATAGAGGTTAATGAGGTTTTCAATCTTTATCATAGCCTTTGAGTAAAATCCAACCTTTCCTAAACCAAAAACCTCCTGGTAAATATTTTTATATCTATTTAATCTTACATTTGCCGAATTACTTTCCTCGGTTTTCTGTTTTAGATTTTTACTCAGAATCTCATTCTCTTTTTTTAATTTGTATTTTTCATCAACGCGTTTAACAATAGAAGCTAAAACATCAACATCTACGGGTTTTTGGAGATAATCATAGGCACCTAATCTTAATGCTTGTACTGCTGTTGTAAATTCCCCAAAACCGGTAACTAGGACTACTTCGGGGTCATTAGGTAATGTACTGCTCTTTATCTCTTTAAGAAGTTCAATACCCGTCATGCCCGGCATTTTGATATCAGATACAACCAACTCTGTAGACTACAGTTTTAAATGATTTAGGGCATCATTAGCTGATTCAAATTCTGTTACATTATGTTTCATATATTGGGTTAAACAATTGTAAAGAGAGGTTCTACTAAGTTTGTCATCATCAACTAAAACTATACGCATTTAGATTCTCCCCAAGGGAACTCAACTCGGAATGTAGCTCCCTCTGAATTATTGAAAGCAGTTATAGATCCAGATAATTTCTCCACAATGTTTTTAACAATTGCAAGTCCTAACCCCATTCCTTTACCTGGTGCTTTGGTAGAAAAGAAAGGATCAAAGATATCTTTATCTTCTGGAATTCCAATCCCGTTATCACTTATCTCTAAGATGATATGGGTATCATTTTGTGTAGTGCTTAGGCTTATACTTTTATCTTTGTTATTTTTTTCATCCAAGGCGTGCATGGCATTGATAACAAGATTTAGCACTATCTGTTCAATATTGATTTTGTTTGTATCAATAAAGACATCCTTGTTTAGTAAATGAGTAGTAACATCAATGCCATGAGATCGAAGTTGATTATCGATCAGAGATAGTGCATCTGTTATTGCAGTATTAATATTGATATTCTCGTATGCTGTAGAATCATTAGTAATCCAGAAATCACGCATATGTCTGATAATTTCATCAATCCTTTTAGAACCTTTTGAGATTTGTTCAATTTCCTCAATAAAAAGTTCCGGAAGCTTATTTGGATTATTTCGGTTCCAATAGAGAATACTATTTGCGCTTACAGAAATTGCATTTAAGGGTTGGTTGATTTCGTGTGTAATTCCCGCAGCCATAACGCCTATGGAGGCAAGTTTGGATGAATGTTCCATCATTTGTCTCAGCTGCATCTCTTTGCTTTGAATCTCATACATGGAGTGAATATTAGTAATTTTATCTTGCAGTTGATTACTAAAAATTGATGAAGCTAGTTTGGCCTGTTTTTTGGAATATTGATAGGCCTGAATATAATCCTCTTTCTCAGCAAAAATGCTAGCCAGTAACTCATAACAACTTAATAGTATAATTTGATCATTTGATTTATCGGTCAAGGCAAGAGCTTCTCTTGCATATTTTTCTGCAGCATCATAATCAGTTAATTTAACATGTACTTTTGAATAATCCAGTTTATGTAGAATTGTAAGATCTGGATCATCTAAGTTTTCAAGATATTCTGCAGCTTTGTCGAAAAATTCCAATGATTCTTTGTACTTATTTTGTTCTGTAGCTAATTCACCCAGGTTTATCAGACAAATAGAGATCGATCTGTCTCTTTTCATCGATTTAGCAATATTTAATGCTGCCTTAAAATTTTCTTCTGCTCTTTTGTATTGACCTCTTTTAGCAAAGACATTAGCTATATTATTTATTGCTCTATAATTTTCCGGATCAATATCAATAGCTTTCTGGTAGAGTTTAACAGCTTCATCAAAATTATTAAGAATGAAATATATCTGAGCCATATTATTGAGGATAGTAGCAACTTGAGGAAAATCTTTGGTTTGATAAGCCAACTTATGAGCTGTGGCATAAAATTGGAGCGCTGTATCATAATTACTTAATGATACATGTAAAAGACCTTTAAGTGTATATGCCTGGATAAAACCAAGATCAATATTGTACTTCTGAGATTGCTTCATAATCAGATCTATAGTTTTCTGACAGTTGTAATTATCATTAGCCAATCGCTGTTTATCTGCCAGCATAACAAGTTTATCAATATTTTTATTAATATCTGATATTTTGTCTTTCATTGAATCTCCTTGTTAACGACGTTGTTCAGATTCACTATAAATTGATTTTCTGTCTAGATTTTTACCAGTGAGACTAACAAATAAAAGGCTCCGAGGATTCGGAGCCTTTTTAATTCAGCAATCATTCATTTATTTAAGTAAGAGCATTTTTCTGGTTGATGTAAAATCCTTAGTAGTCATTCGATAGAAGAAAATACCACTTGCGACTTTACGATTTTTATCATCTCTACCATTCCAAACAGTTGAGTGATAGCCTGCATCAAAGTTGTTCTCAACAAGTCTTATAACTTTTTGTCCTTTAGAATTAAAGATATCAATAGTTACTTTACCTGGACTTGCCATTGCAAAATTGATTGATGTTTCAGGGTTGAAAGGATTCGGGTAATTGCCTGTAAGCTGATTTACAGAAGGAATCTCATCATTTTCACTATCAACACCATCTACTTCAGCTATAGCGATGTTAGAGAATGGGCTTTCTACTTCGTTATCATAAACTGCTGTAACCTTATATTCATAAGTTCCGGCATTTATAAAACCTTCTGCATATGATCTTGCAGTTGGATCAGTGATTTCTGTTAACAACTGGTTATCACGATAGATTTTAAAAGACGTGATTTCTACTTCTCTCAAATCTCTAAGACCTAAGTTAGTTGAACTGAAGTTGGTAGCTGGTTGAAATTTACCGTTATCAATGTCTGTTACAAATCTGCTTATTTGAACGCGTTCTCCAGTTGTTGTAACTGCTTCTGCAGAGAGGCAAACATTAGCATTTATTCCATTCCATGATAGAACAAGCCAAGTCTCTCCATTATCTGCTGACACAAGATCACCAAATGCTTCAACAGCGGGTCCGGCATCTAAGCCGATAGGATAGATATCAGCAACTGTATCGACCATTTTATAAGAGAGCCATAACTCTTCACTATTATCAATAACCACTTCTTCATCTAATATAACTTCATTCCATTCCATTGGGACAACAGTATCAACTTCCTGTTCATAGATTATATTCTCACCATTTTCTCCAGTTCTAATCTGAATAGTAGTGTCATAGGCTTCTCTAGGGAAGTAATATACTCTTCTTATGCTAGCCCCATTAAGATCTACCAGATTTTCTGTCGCAAATCTAATACCAGCTATAACAACACCACCATTTGTGAGCCCTACACCATCTGTACAGATTCCACTGTTCCAGGTTAAATTATAAACATCTTCAGCCATTTCCCAGGTAATCTCGACATCGTTTGTACCGCCAGCAGCAGTGAGATTGATAGGAGCAATATAAGGTGATGGTATATTAACATTTACAACATTGGAAAGAACAGAGGATTCGTTATCATCAAACAGAGCTGTTACTGCATAGGAAATTGCTGTATCAAAGGCTATATCTTCATCAGTAATGGTAAGGGTTTCAGCATCATCAATAACAACTAAGGATTCATCGTTCTTGAATACTTCATAGCCAAGTACAACAGGTAATTCTCTGGTCGATGAAGTTAACGTACCTGTTATCATATTATTGGCATCATAACCAAAGTCAGCTAAAGTCATCCAGCTTCCATACATTCCCGCAAGATTTGAGTAACCCGGAGCAACTGCAGCATCAGAGGAGTAGTTGAATACATTTCCACCAAAGTGATCGATATTGAATCCAAACCAGAGGTCTGTATCCAACGTTACAGCTACAGGATTATCTAAAACTATTGTATTTATCTCACCATAGGTAAGATCTGACAAAGGAGTTGATAAAACTTCGTCTCCTTCTCCTGTCCAAACTTTAAGTGTATAAGATCCAATATTGTTTACTGGTTTAAAAGATATAGAACTTAAATTGTAATCAAGATATTGGTTCATTGTTTCGGCAGGGAATCTTACAGCAAAATCAAAGTTACCACCGATAAAGGCATTATAAATTCCACCCTCTATCTGATCACCATAAGCAAGTGAAACATCTGGGATAATGAATTCCGGAGCTTCCCAGTTGAGGATTACATCGTTTTCATTTTCAATTGAATATTCCAAACCAGTTGGAGGATTAAATGGATCTTCCAACATAACAATCTCTTCATTAGATGGTACTGACTCACCTTCGTCATAATCAGCAGTAACTGCGTAATGATAAGTTCCGAACTCGTTATCTGCATCAACATAGCTAAATGTTGCTGGATCAGAAATTTCAGTAAACAATTCACCTTCTTTGTAGATGTTGAAACCGGTCATATCTCTATTCAAATATTGCTGTAGTGTGATTCTATCTTCCCTTTGAGAAGGAGATTCTACTAATCCCTGGATATTCCAGTTTGCATCAATTCCCATGTCGGCTAATGTATACCAGGTTCCGCCCATTCCTAAAAGGTCAGACTTACCTGATGCAACGGCTGGACCGGCATCGTGGGTTCCTATCATACTGAAGGATTCTACATAAAAACCAAAATAAAGTGGTTGAGATGCATCAATAACGTGAGGTGTATCTAGTTCAAAGATATTCCATTCATTCTCTGTAAAGTTTGTTATAGATTGGTTTACTTCAACCGTTTCACCGTTCTCTCCACTTAAGATTTTGAGTGAATAAGTATAGAAAGAAGCAAGTGGGATAAATTGGATTTGTGATAATAGATAACCATCATAATCGGTAAGATCTTCAGGGTCAAATTTGATACACACATCGAAACTACCACCAATCATAGTAGAAAAAGTTCCACTATACTCTCCACTATCATAAGCAAACCACTCTGATTGAGGAGTAACAACAGGTTCTTCCCAAGATAAGGTTATATCCCTAAAATCGGTAATCTCTGCCGATAAGTTTGTTGGTATAGCCAGATCACTTCCTCCAACATAAGCAAATGCAATATTAGAAAGTTCTCCCTCTACTCCATTTAGGATGGATGCAACTGCATATTCATAATCACCCGGGATAAGATAGAAATCTGTGTAAGTGTTATCACTTACTTCGTCTATTTTAATTCCATTTTGATAAATAGAATAGGTTGTAACACCTGAAACGGATTCCCAGTTTAGCTCTGCATTAAACCCGGTAACAGAGACGGTTAGATTCTGAGGAATAATATAGGATGCATCCAAAGGTGTAGAGTAGATACCTTGAGATGTAGTTCCAACTAAAAGAGTTGTTCCATCTGGTGAGTAACTGACATCGGTAAAGCTTGCACTTTGGATATCACCAAGATATGATTCCCAGTTCGAACCATTATCAAAGGAGATCAGAACATCGTTGTTGAATGTTACAGCGGTTACAAGGCCCGGAAGAACTGGATTAAACTCAATTATTTTTGCACTTTCTTCAGAAACCTGAATCCAATTTTCTCCACCATCGGTTGTTTCATAGATACCTGCACTTACAGAAGCATATAAATGATTGTCATCATAAGGATCTATGGTTCCATCATATACACCTTCGAAAGGAACACCATTATACATAGGCATCCAGGTTTCTCCTCTATCCGTGGATTTCTGGATTACCCCATCTCCAAAAGTAAAGATGATATCTGGATTCTGATAAGAGATAACCACATCTGTCATATTGTAGTGAGTTTCATTATTATCGCTGATGACAGTCCAGGTTTCTCCATTATCTTCTGACCTGGCAAGTTGTGCCGGGATACCTTCGCTCCAGGTTGAAAGATAGAATACACCTTCTTCAGAAAAGGATTGCTCTATCTCAGTTGTGAAACCACCAAAATCTTCTAGGTTATCCCAGACAAGCTCGAAAGATGTTCCGAAATCATTACTTTTATAGAGAAGAGCATTGTTCAAAGCATTTCTAACACCTTTAAGAAGAAAGCCTGGTTGTGCTGGATCAGTAGATAATGCTTTAATACCCACTCCGATCATTCCTGGCTCAGTGAAGTCTTCCCAAATCTCTTCTTCTGTGTTATATCTATTTAATCCCCAGCCATTACCAGCATAGATGTAATATCCACCAGTAGGATTCTCAACTGTTTCAATTACATCTGTACTTCCAGCAGTTATTGAGAACATCTCATATGATTCACCACCATCTGTGGTTTCAACTGCTAAAGCATCTGATGCAACAATTAGCTCATCATTATTGAATGGATTAAGAGCAAAATCGAGAGGATAGAAGAACTCTGTGTCGATATCGAAAGAGGTTGATCCCCAGGTCTCACCATTATCGTTGGAAACAAAAATCTCATTCATCTCAGTTACATAAATTTTATCTGAGATATTACCCCAGACAACATGTCTTGGATGGTCAGCGACACTATCAGTATAAGGTAATTCTACTAAGATCCAGTTATCACCACCATCAAGAGTTTTATAAAGAAATTCATCTCCAAAGAATGGTGATCCAACCCATACTTCTCCACTGTTGGTTGGGTGACTTACACACATCTCAAGATTTTCATCTTCAAATCCGATCAATGTCCAATTATCACCACCATCAATAGTTTTATAAACACCATAATAAGTTGTTGCATAGATAATATCATCGTCTGCAGGATCAAAAGCTAAGCCTTGTAATCTGTTTGGAATATTGAAATATTGTGTGAAAGAGTCTCCGTTATTTTCGGAAATATAAAAATTACCATCATCTCCATCTTTAAATGAGGCGATTTTCCCTGTTACAGGATGGATAATAAATCCCTCTGTTGGGGCTTGGTGAATCTGATCAAATGTTTGACCCCCATCTACTGATTTATAGATTCCATTCTGGGGTAGACTGGGATCAAATGTGATTTCAGCATTTAAATAAATAGTGTTTTCATCACTATTATCCATAGTAATATTGTGAATTGTCATGTATTGGAATTGATCAATCCCAAAGGAGAATAGAACATTCCAACTTTCACCATGATCCTCTGATTTAAATAGTGTGTAATTATTTGACGCGTAAAGAACATCTTCATTGTGTTTACTCCACTCTACCGAAGAAAACTTCCCTGACATAGGTCCCATAGCAGTCCAATCCTGAGCATTTACTAAAATTGAAATACTGATAAGACATAGAATAAATAATAAATTCCTTTTCATAACTTCTCCTTTTATTTGTACTGTTTTAATTCATCCAGAATTTCGAAGATTGGAAGAGGCTTTGGATAAACTCGATCTGCTCCTGCAGCTAATCCCAGTCGGGCTTTTTCATCAGTATAAAAACCTGTGAATAATATTACTTTTGTGGTAGGTGTTGCTGCCTTTATCTTCGTAGCTAATTGAAAACCATTTAAATCTGGCATCATTATGTCGGATAAAACCAGATCGTAGTGGTTTAATTTGTGCATAGCCAGAGCTTTTTTCGGATTATTGGATGCATCAACATGATAACCATTGAGTCTAAAGGATTTCTGCATAGTCTGCAAACTTAAATCGTTATCATCTATTAAGATTATCTTTAATGTTCTCTTATCTAAAAGCATGATCTATCCTCCGTCTTACTATATAGCATTAGCTGTACCAAATCGTGTATTCTGTTTAACATATTGTTAAATATGGATTTAGAGATTGTGGTCTGTTGCGTTGTAATAGAGCAGGATTTAAAATAGGTGATCTATAATGAAGCAATGAGTTAGAATAAAGCAGGTAAATAAACTCTGAAATTTTTTTGATTGGAGCCTTTTCAATCAAAGTTGAGTATTGCTTCTGATTTGATATAGTACTTCACATAAACTTACAGTCTATGAACCAATCCTATCCCGACTCGGGTTTGCATTACTTCGTAATCAAACCCTGAATTGCTTATAATACAATGTGATACAAAATAATCAGAAATATCAGGGATGGTCCAATTCAGCCTTAATATGTTGCGAAATAGTTATTTAAAAGACGGGCACGTAGCCCGACTCGGGTTCTTTTTAACAGGGCAAGATATGTATGCTATTTGGATATTGTGTTCCGATGAACTGAGACTGCAAAAAAGCTCCTTAACATATATCTATTTTCAAATTTTTACTTGTTACTACTGATAGATACAACAAAATTGTTGACGTATCTCCTTAACGTTTTTTTTTGCCCAAAGGAGATGTTATGATAGATAAGAAATTGATCGATGAACTTATGATCCTGGGCCTTACAGCCTATGAAGCCAAAGTATATTGTGCTGTTGTACGGTTTGCTAATTCTCCCGCAGCAGAGTTGGCAAAAGTTGCTGGAATACCTCGGCCCAAAGTTTATCAAGTATTAGCTCAACTTTCTGAAAAGGGTTTAATTAGTGAGACATTAGGAACAAAGAAGCAGTTTCAGGCAGTTGATCCCAGGGTTGCTTTTACCTATTTAAAACATAATTTGAAGTCTACTTACGATGAAAAACAGAAATTATTAGATGAATTGCCCCAAGAATTCCAATCTATTATGGAGGCAAATGGAGACAATAACCATCCATTACAATTTATCGAAGTGATCAAACAGGATGATGCAATAACCAGCAAAGTTCAGTCACTGATAGAATCAGCCTCTAAAGAGATATTGTTTTTTACACGTGAGCCCTATTTGAAACCGATTGAAAATAACGAAGAGGGCAAAAGCCCAATGAGCAGGGGTGTGAAGGTTCGTTCGATCTATGTTGAAAATGAAGTGTATGATGCCGAGATGTTTAAAGCATTGAAATCATTTTCAGATGCAGGTGAGGAGATCAGAATCACCAAAGAACTTCCGATGAAATTGGCTGTAATTGACTCACGCATTGCAATGCTGATGCTGGTTGACAAGCTTTCCAAAACCAATAAATTTACTACTATGATAATTGAACATCCCGATTTGGCTAAAACACTTAAAATTATCTTTAATTTCTATTGGGAAAATGGAATTACAATAAATGAATTTAAGATGTAAGATTCAAAATATACATATTCAAGAAATTATATATAGAAAGGAGAATTCGATGCAAAGAATAATGATGTTACTATTAGCTATTTTGCTGTTTACAGCATTATCAGCTGATTTCAGTTGGGATGTTATCCAAAATATTTCCAATACTTATGGACCATCACACGAATCTGATATTTGTAAAGATGGTACAGATTACTATGCTGTATGGAATAATTGGGGTGATATAAAATTCGCAAAAAGTAGTAATAGTGGATTGAATTGGAGTGATGCGACAACTCTTTATTCAGCGATGGATTTTGGTGCTAATTATCCTGTAATTGCTGCAAATGGTGATAATGTTTATGTATTTTATTATCGAAATACGTGGAATCATTCAGAACTTTTTATGGTCAAATCAACCAACGGTGGTGAAACCTTTGCTTCGGAGGTTCAGGTTAGTAATTCCATCCATAGTATCATCGTACCGCAGGTCGCTATTGATGGTGATAACATTTATGTAATCTATGAAGATCGGGATGCTTCGTATAATTACAATATTTAGCTGCAAAAGTCTACTGATGCAGGAGGAAGTAGGAGTACAGCGCAGAATATATCCAATTCTGATGGTGCCGCACGCTGGGGCAATATTGATGTTTCCGGTGATAATGTGATTTGTGTGTGGAACGATATAACTGGTGATAATTATGATGATATGGACCTCTTCAGCTCTACCTCAACAGATGGCGGTGTAACCTGGAGTACACCAATCAATTTTACCAATAACCAGGCTTATAATGCGCGTTTGAATACAAGAATCGTAGGTAGTGATGTTTATACTGCTGTTTCATCCAAAATGGATGGTTTGCAATCTGATATCGTATTATATCATTCAGCAGATCTTGGAATTAGTTGGGATGATGCCATTATGGTTTGTGAAAACAGTGGTACATCCAGTCGTCCTGATTTGAGAGTGGTTGGTTCTGATACAAATAAAAGAATTTATATAACTTGGACAGATGATACCTATGGTGAGTACGACAGAACTTTGGTGACAGTGTCTTATGACAACGGTGCGAGTTGGAGTGATTTTGAAACGATATCACAGGAAGTGGAAGATGCCTATTGGGCTAAGATTCTGGTAAATGAAGGTGTAACCAGCGATAATATTTACATCGTTTATGATCGAAATCTCGAAGGAACAATGGATAGTGAAGTCTGGGGACGCAATGGAGAAAATTCTTTGGTTGATTTCGCTCATATCATTGGAACAGTTAGTGATACCGAGGGTTCTCCAATCGAAAATGCTACAGTCACTGCAGGTGGATATTTTGCACTGACAAATGCTGATGGTTCATATCAATTAGATCTTCTGGCTGGTACGTATGATGTAACGGCTACAGCATTGGGATATCAATTTGATACCGATTATGATGTGGAGGTAGCAGAAAATGAAACAGCAACAGTAGATTTTATTCTGGCTGATCAGGTTGAGGGAAACTATCCTCCATTTAATTTGAATGCGCAACTCTTTGGAGCAAGTAATGTGAAACTTACCTGGGAAGAACCATTGGGTTACAACAGTCTGGAACTTAGTTATGATGATGGAATCGCTGAAGCATACAATTGGGTTGGAACTGCTACTGGTAATGAATATATAGCCACAGCATTTAGTTATGACGAAAATTATTATCTTAGAAGGATCAAAGCTTTATATAAATCTGATACAACACAAAATATCCAAGTGAAAGTATTGGCTGATAACGGTGGAGTACCGGATCTGACGTATGTTTTGGCCGGTCCGTTCAGCGTGGAAGTTGATAACACAGAGGGTTTGGCAGAATGGTTGCAGATAGATCTTGATTTGCCTTTGGCTGGTGGAACCAATTTTTATATAGCAATTGGTTGGGATGCCGGAACAAGTTTCGTGATCGGGGCTGATCAAACCGAACCCGATGGATTCAGCTATTCTACGAATGATAATGGAAACGAGTGGTTTACTATCAATGATCGTGATTTTATGATCAGAGCTGGTATAGATGTAGATGAAGTAAATCGCGATTTACTGGGATACAATATCTATCGTAATGGTTTGCTGATTAATGAAGTATTGATCAATGATTTTGATTATATCGATGAAACAGCTGAGATGGATACAGATTATAATTATCATACTACAGCTGTTTACTCAGAAGGTGAATCAAGTCCATCCAATATAGCTTCCATCAGTATTGCTGCTCCTGTATTATTCCCACCTGTAAACCTTACTGCTGAAACTAGTGGTGCTAATGTAAATTTAAGCTGGGATTTACCTGGGTCAAATGGCGAAGAGATTTATTGGGATAGTGGAGTGAACCAGGAATCAAGTGGTGGTGAAACAGCTTCAACCTTTGATGTAGCTATTAGATTTGATACGTCTGATCTTGCTTCGTACGTTGGAAAATATCTCACTAAAATGACTTTTTTCTTAAATGATAATAATTGTCAGATCTTTGCCAGAGTTTGGAATAATGGGTCTCAATACTATGCTGGAGATCTTATCTGGGAACAGGAAGTCACAGAATTGCAGGCTAATGCTTTAAATGAAGTAGAATTCCCAAGCCCTATCGAGATCGAAGCAGACAAAGAACTGTGGATTGGATATCGAGTAATCAATGAAGCGGGAAATTATCCGGCGGGATGTGATCTGGGACCAGCTGTTCCATATAAGGGTGATATGTTACTTTATGGCTCAGATTGGGTTAGTACGTACGATTATTTTGGTTGGGATTTAAATTGGAATATCCGAGGATATGTGGTTAGTACAGAACGTTGTGATAATGTTCCACTGGATGCCGTAGCTTTGATAAACAGTATCCCTGCGAAACCGGAAAATCTTGATTTAGTTACTAATGAAACAGGCAGCCTGCGTTATGATCGCAGTTTTACTCATTACAACCTCTATCGTGATGAGGAACTATTAAGTGAATTGAATAATGATCTAACTAGCTGGGAAGATACTGATGTCGAAGATGGAACACATACCTATTATCTAACATCTGCTTATGAGGAGTTTGAATCTAATCCATCAAATACAGTAGAAGTAGAAATTGATGGAAGTTCAACAGATGAAATAGATGTTCCTTTGATTACTGATTTGATTGGCAACTATCCGAATCCATTTAATCCTGTAACTAATATCAGTTTCCAGATTAGCGAAATTGCTCAGGTTACTGTTGATATCTATAATATCAAAGGTGAGAAGGTTAAAACACTTGTAAATGAAAGACTTACTCCTGATACCTACAACTACAGCTGGAATGGAACAGATGATAATTCAAATGTTGTGAGTTCGGGTGTTTACTTCTACAAAATGAAAGCAGGACGTTATACCTCAACCAGAAAAATGATACTAATGAAATAATGACAAAATTGATAAAAATTTAAAGAAAAAGCTCTGAAGTAAATGCTTCGGAGCTTTTTTAATTGTCAAATTTGATTAGAATGAGGTTGTCCCGGGGATTACACTTCTTCATCAACCCGACTCGGGTTTGTTTTCAGAATGGTTAAATCTATTAGTTTATGTATCATAATGATTTACAAATTTTAAGAATTAATTTAAATCGGTTAATTATTTCTGTAACGTACTATAAATAAGATGTTTACAGTTGAATACATATAGCCCGACTCGGGCTATATATGATTGTAAAGGAGTTTAGAAGGGTACAGTTTCTCCATCAAAATGATTGGCAATATGAAAGGAATAGGATGCGCCAATATCTGTGATTGAGATTAATGTATTGATTACTTAAAGGTTTTATTCACATATTTAGGAATATTATGCTTCTATGGCGCACAAGCTTTACCAGCCAATTCTCATGGCTGGCTCTGACCATTTTCAAGTTTATCTATCCATGCTCTACCTTTTCCGGATTTTAAAAACTTTTCTCTAATTCTTGCTGACTTATAATCAAGAAATTCTTCAGTATAAATAAGTTTGAATTCACCAATAATCTGACTACCTTTTGATGATTTACTTTGATGCTCTTTTAGTCTTCTGTCTAGATTATTTGTTATACCAATATACCTTTTAGAACCTTTCAAAATATATAGAGTAATC